>DATNEZ010000039.1:0-13357 GCA_035606645.1 Binatia bacterium | reverse complement strand
GGGTCGCGTTCCGGACGCCGTGGGGCCGGATGCGAGGCGCCGCGACGACGTCCGATGCCGGAGCATCGAGGAGGCGCGGCAACGAAGCAGACGGCCCCACGCCGCCGGAACCCGAAGGGCGCATGGGGATTGCGGCCGCATGCTGCGTCGCTCGTCGTCGATGATGGACCCGCATCATTCTCCTCCTCGCTCCTTGCCTGCAATCCGCAAGCCCCATGCGCGCGGCCCGGCCGAATACTCGGACCCACTCCTACTGAACGCTGCCTTCCGTGGCCGGGATGGCGTACAATTCACCTTCCTCGGAGCATGACGCGATGGGACTCTTAGAACGCCTCCGGCCGCATCCCGGCTGGAAGGACCCCGACCCGAAGGTGCGGCGGGCCGCGATCGGCGACCTGGCGGACGTCGCCCTGGTCCTCGAGCTGGCGCGCACCGACCCCGATGCGGGGGTGCAGGAGGACGCCCGCGCGGCCCTCCTGACCATGGCCCTGGATGGAACGGTCGCTGCCTCGGGCCTCAAGGCGATCGAGGCCCTCGACGACGCGCGAGTCCTGCTGCAGGTCGCGCGCCAGGCCGCGCTGGAAGAAGTCAGCCGCGCCGCGCTGACCCGTCTCTCCGACAGGAAGGCGCTGGCCAGCGTAGCGCGCCATGGCCGGCACGCCGCGGTCCGGCTCGAGGCGCTGGCGCGGGTCGTCGACCTGCCCGGCGGGGACGGCGTGCGCGACGAGCTCGTCGCGATCGCGCTGAAGAGCCCGCACGACGACGCGGCCCTCTCGGCTCTCGAGCACCTGACCGGATCGAACCGCTTCGCGCCCGGGGGCGGGGCCGCGCCGGACGATTTCGTGGACGGCATCGCGCAGCACGGCAAGAGCCGCGCCGCCGTAAGGCGGGCCCGCACGATCCTGCACGAGCGCCAGGCGGCGGGGGCCGCCGCTCGCCCGCAGACCGACCGGCGGGCCCAGATCCGCCTGTGCGAGACGGCGGAGGCCCTCGAGCGTTCGGGCGAGTGCGAGCCCCTGGCCGCCGAGATCGCCGCCGTCCAGGACGCCTGGACCGACCTGGTGCCCCGCGTCGACGACGATCTCGACGAGCGCTTCCAGGCGGCGATGCCGAAAGCGCGCGAGAGGCTGCGCCGCAACCTGGCGGAGCGGGAGGACCGGCGCCAGGGCGAGGAGCTCCTGCGCTCGCGCCGGGAGCAGCACGTCGCGCCGCGGCTTCAGATCCTCGAGACGCTCGAAAGCGCGTCGGGCGAGGGCCTGCCGGGCGCCATCGAGGACGCCACGTGGGAGTGGGAGCATCTCGGCCCGCTCTCCGGTCTGCGCCCGGACGACCCGGTCGACTCCGAGGTCCTGGCCGAGGCCCGCGTGCTGGAGGCCCGGTTCGAGACCGCGCGCGGCGCCGGGCGGACCCGCTTCGAGGCCTGGCAGCAGGACCAGGAGCGTCACCGTCTCGAGGAGGTCGACCAGGCCGCCCGACTCGAGAAGCAGCGCCTCAAGGACGCCGCGTCCCAGGAGAAGCGCGAGCACCTGGCGCGGATCGAGAAGCTGTGCGAGCGGGGCGAGCGCCTGGTGAAATCGTCCACCCTGTCGCTGTCCAAGGCCGAACCGGCCCTGCGCGACGTGCGGATCGCGCTCGATGCGATGCCGGTCCTGCCTTCCCGCCGCGAGCACGACGGCCTGGTCGAGCGCCTCAAGGCGATCCGCGCCGCCCTCGCTCCCCGCCTTCAGGAGCTGCGGGAGGCCGACAAGTGGAAGCGCTGGGCCAACACCAACGTCCAGGAGGAGCTGTGCACCCGGGCGGAGGCGCTCCTCCCGCTCGAGGATCCCGAGGAGGCCGCGCGGCGACTCCCCGATCTTCTGGAGCGCTGGAAGACCGCCAGCGAGGCCGAGCCCGACCGGGCGCAGGCCCTCTGGCAGAGATTCAGGACGGCGACCGAGGCGGTGCGTGCCCGCCACGAGGCGCTCCTGGCGGAGCGCGCCGCGGCCAAGAGCGCGCTGTGCGAGAAGGCCGAGGCGCTCTCGGCGTCCACCGACTGGCTGAAGACCGCCGAGGCGATCAAGGCGCTCCAGGCCGAATGGAAGGCCGCGGGGACGGCCGCACGCGGCCAGGAGAAGGCGCTTTGGGACCGTTTTCGCAAGGCGTGCGACGACTTCTTCACCCGACGCGACCAGGACCGATCGAAACGGAAAGAGGAATGGGCGAAGAACGCGGAGGCCCGCGAGGCGCTCATCGCCCGCGGCGAGACCCTCGCCGACTCCACCGACTGGAAGTCGGCGGCCGCCGAATTCAAGAAGCTCCAGGCCGAGTGGAAGACGATCGGCCCCGCCCGCCCGAACCGTTCCGAAACTCTGTGGCGGCGGTTCCGGGCCGCCGGCGACCGCTTCTTCGATCGCTACAAGCGCCGCGACCAGATCGATCGCGAGATGGCCCTCGCCGGCCGCGAGGCGATCTGCGCCGAGCTGGAGGCTCTCCTTCCTGACGTCCAGGCCGAAGGGCTCCTGGCGCGTCTCGAGTCCGCCTGGGACCGCTGGAGGAAGAGCCCTTCACTCCCGGATGCGCTGGCCGGACCGGTCGGCGAGCGATTCCAGAAGGCGCTCGACGGCCTGGTCGCGAGCAAGCCGGAAGCCCTGAAGGGAACCGCATTCGACGCCTCGACCAACAAGGAGCGCATGGAAGAGCTGTGCGTCCGGCTGGAGCGGCTGCTCCCGGGAGGGGGCTCGAAGGCCGAGGACAACCTCTCCCCCGTGACGCGTCTCGCGACGATGTGGCGGGAGGCCCTCGCCTCCAACACGATCGGCGGCAAGGTCGCCGAGGAGTCCAGGCAGCGCGCCACGGGCGAAGAGGTCCGCAAGGCGCGCGAGGCCTGGCAGAGAATCGGCTACGCGCACGAGGACGACCGACGCACGCTCGGGGCGCGCTTCGATCACGCCTGTCGCCGCCTGGCTCCGCCGCCGGCGGCCGACCGCGGCCCGGCCCAGTCCCGGCCACGGCGGCCCGCCGTCTCCGCCAAGCGCTGAACCGAACGAGAAGACATTGGAAAGGAGCCCGTGAAGACGATCAAGAACAAGTCGTTCAAGCCCCTCAAGCTGACCTTCTCCGGCGGAAAGGTCCTCTACCTCGGTCCGGGGAAGACGGGCCAGGTCCCCGACGCCGCGATCCTCCAGAAATCGATCCAGGCGCTGATCACAGCCGCCACCCTCGAGGTCTTGGACGGCGGTCCGGCGCACTCGCAGGACGGCGGAGGGAAAGGGACCGCGCCGCACGAGACCACGCGCGGCCACAAGCCGGGGATGTCCACGCCGACGAAGAGCCAGCGGGGCGGGTGAGATCGCCCGCCGTCGGCCGCGCCCCCGGCGACCCGCCTACTTGATGATGGAGATGATCACGTCGTGGATCGACCCGTCGTCGATCCGGGTGCGGACCACGTAGCTGGTGTTGGTCGATAGAGACGTCGTGCCGAGGTTGTAGATGTACTGGTGCCCGCCGGGATCGAAGCGGTAGAGATTGTCGGTGTTCGCCTGGCCCGCCGAGGTGATGTCCTTCACCTTGTCCCCCACCACGCCGTCCCGGTAGAAGAGCACCTCGATCGTGGCGCGCGCGCCCGGCACCAGGGCGCCTGCGCAGCTCCGGATCGAGAACTTGAAGGGGATCGTCTGCCTTCGGTGATAGACGCCGCGGCCGTCGTCCTCGACCGGCTGCCCGAAGCCGGAGAAGGCGTACTCCTCGTCGATCCGACCGTCGCAGTCGTCGTCGATGCCGTTGCAGATTTCGGGCGAGGGGGCCGCCGGGACGCAGACCTGGGGCGTCCCGCCGATGCAGGCGCTGACGGTGCGGGCACAGAGCCCGGCTCCGCACGTCAAGGTCCCCAGATCCTCGTCCACGGCGCCGTCGCAGTCGTTGTCCACGCCGTCGCAGGTCTCAATGGCCGGCTGGACCGACTGGTTGCAGATCAGGTGCCCCTCGAAGCAGGCCGTCGTCCCGGCGGTGCAGGCCCCCAGGGCGCCCCCGACCGGACACTGGGCGCCGCCGCCGGGGTTTCCCTCGTCGGTGAGCCCGTCGCAGTCGTCGTCCATCCCGTTGCAGACCTCGGCGGCGCCGGGATGGATCGGGGCGATCTGATCGTTGCAGTCCGCCAGGATCCCCGATCCCGCGGCAGGGCAGAGCGGGTAACCGTCCTGGTCGAAATCGTACGAAGGAGCGATGCCCGAGCAGTCGGCCTCGCCCAGCAGGGCGCAGGCGACCTTGACGGGGGACCACTGCACCGACCCGCTCACCCGGGTCGGATCCGGGACGATGGAGAAGATCGGCTCGACGGAGGTCGTGACGTCCGTGAACGGCGGGTAGGTCTGGCCACCGTCGGTCGATCGCGAGAACAGCATCCGCAGGCGCGGCTCGAAGGCCGCGTCCTTCTTGTACACCATGTCGGTGAGGCCGGCGATCGGCGATTCGATCGTGAGCACCTGGCACGGGAACGGGTCCTCGGGCGGGGACGGCTCGTAGCCCGGCGGGAACGGGGGCTCCGAAGGACCGGGCAGGCTGGCGCTGCAGGCCGCGGTCCCGGCCGGAAGATTGTTGCCGTTCGAGACCTGGAAGAGGAACCCGTCGCCGCAGCAGACGACCTGGTTGACCACCGGTCCGCCGGGGAGAGCGTGGAAGCAGACCGGCAGCGAGCAGGTGTTCCCCGCGCCGTCGGTGGCGATGACGGTCGCCTGCCCGTCCAGGGAGAAGTCGGTCTGCGCCGCCGTGAAGCGCGCGACGGGGTCTCCCGCCTGGAAGGCCGGGTCGAGGCTCACGCTGACGTTGGTCCCCCCGGACCGCACCGCCACGCTGGCGACACCTGAGTCGCAGCCCTGGTCGTCCGTTGCCGACGCCTCGATGACGACATTGTTCCCCTGCGCGACCGGGTGGCCGGCGCACACGGGAGGCGTGGTGTCCTGCGGGCAGCCGCGGGCGAAGAACAGGTTGTCGACGGTGAACTCCTCGAAGCCCCCCTGGCCGCCGTTCTTGAACCCGGCCGTGAGGGTGATCCGCGCGATCGGCGTGTCGGACGTCGCGCCGAAGAAGATCGGAGCGTCATGGCTCGGATGCGTGTTGACGACGGTGCGCGTGAGGACGGTCTGGTCGGCGAGATCGAACCGGACCTGGACGTTGGTCGCCGCCGGGTCCTGGTCGGTCAGGTAGAACGAGAAGGCGACGATGGCCGGCGCAAAATCCAGGACGATGACCTCGGGCGGCCTGCTGGAGCTCCGCGCGAAGCCCCCTCCCAGGGCGTTCGGCGCCGACCTGGCCCCACCGGTCGACAGGACCTGGACCGGGACGAAGTTCCGCACGCTCGAATTGGGAGAGCTGAAGGTCACGCCCTGGATCTGGGTGGTGATCTTCCGGCCGGCCGGGTAGGCGTCCCAGGCCTCCGAGGTGGACGGCCCGGTGACGGCCGCCTGGAACGACGCCTCGTCCGTGTAGTCGCGCAGTGTCGCCGCGCCTGCCGGCGCGGCCCCCGATACCAGGGCCAGAACGACGGGCAGAAGCCAGGGGGCGAGGGATCGGACAGACGTCGACCGCGGCAACTTCGTGACCCTGCTTTCAGTGGCACGCACCGGGGCTTCCGGGCATCCCGGGGGAAAATCGGGAGGAATATGCCGTATGAGCATCCTGCTGTCAATTGAATTCTGGGCCGAATCCCGGGCAGGGGTCCGCGAAACCACAGTCTGGACAGCCTGTCCCGTGGATTTCGCCGGCCGCACCATTGAGGTAAGATGCCCCGCGTGAACCGATTCCTTGCCGTCCCGGTTGTCCTGTGCGCCGTCGCCAGCGCCGGGGCCTTGCGGGCGGGCGAGCCCGACCCCGCCGGGCTCCTGTATTCGACCTTCTCCATCTGCGCGATCGATCCGAAGACCGGCGAGAGCGGCGTGGCGGTGACCACGCGCGTGCCGTTCGTCGGGCGCGCCGTCCCCTGGGTGCGTGCCGGCGTGGGCGCCGCCGCGACCCAGGCCTGGACGGTCGTCGAGTACGGTCCCCAGGCGCTCGACCTGCTGGCGAAGAAGGTCGAGCCCAAGGCCGTCATCGATCGCCTGCTCGCGGACGACAAGGGGCGGGAGCGCCGGCAGATCGGCGTGATCGACATGCAGGGGCGGACGGCGGCCTTCACCGGCACGGAGACCAGCGCCTGGGCCGGCAGCCGCCAGGGACCGAACTACACGGTGCAGGGGAACATCCTGGTCGGGCGGCAGGTGATCGACGCCGTCGGGGAGCACTTCGAGTCGACCGACGGATCCGGCATGCCCCTGGCCGAGCGGCTGATCCTGGCGCTCGCCGCGGGGCAGAAGACCGGCGGCGACAAGCGCTGGGGCTACTTCCAGTCGGCCGCCATCCGCATCGCCAACCCGAAGGATCCCGGGCGGGGCGGCGACCACATCAGCCTGTCGATCGACGTCGGCGAGCACCCCGATCCGGTCGCCGAGATGAAACGCATCTACGACACGACATCGCGTCGTCTCGGCTACCGCTCGTTCTCGGCCGTCGAGGGGGACGACGTGGTCGAGCTGAAGAGAATGCTGCAGAAGACCGGGTATTTCCGTCCCTCCGCCCCGCCGATTCCGGAGCTGCCTCCCCTCGACTTCGATCGCACGCTCGTCCGCCGCGACCCGGCCAGCCTGAGGACACTCTTCGAAGCGTACGACAAGAAGGAAGAGGAGTTCATGAAGGCGTGGGGGGGCTACGACGGCGAGGCCATGGATGCCGTCGATGCCTTCCGGAAGGATCACGCCCTCGCGCACGAAGGAGAAGCCCGCGGCCTGGTGGACGCAGCGTTCGTCGAGGCGCTCCGGAAGGCGTACTACGCCGGCGAGCGCAGACCCGCCCCCCCGGGTTGATCCAGGAGGCGCCAGGCTCCCCACTGGATGCCTATAATCACAGCTTGAAACGGCTACGCGCCGACCGGGTACTCCGACCCCGCCGACCCCGGGCAGGACTGCGGAAGGAAATGGCTGCGGGTAAGTCGCGCAATGCGTTCGCTGGCCTCGCGGCCCTGGTGTCCGGGCTCGGCTTCTTGTACCTGTCCGCGCCGCACGTCAATCCCTGGGACCTGAGTTGCCTCGACGCAGGCGACGCCTGGGGCACCTTTCGTCTGCAGTGCCTCGGCGCTGTTGAGGACGTCCCAACCTGGGTCGTGGCGGCGCTCTCAGTGGTCTGCGTGCTGGCGCCGCTGCTCGTGCACCGTGACCTCCGCGCGACCCTCGCCCTGACTCTGCGCCGCAGGCGCGCGCTCCTCGGCACGGCCGCCTCCGTGACAATCTTGTTGTTCACCCTCGTGCCGACCGACAGGAGCATCGAGATCCTGCTCGGTATGGCCCTGGGGTCGGCCGGCGTCGGTCTCGTGGCCGCCGGCATCGTGGCGTTGTGTCCACGACTGGGGACGGCGGTCGCCGGGGTTGCCGGCACCGTCGCGCGTCGCGTGGCCGATGCGCCGCGCTGGGCATTCATCGCGATCGTGTTCGGATTCTTCTTTATCGCGTGCGGTCTCGGCAACGCACTGCTGTTCGGCCGCATACCCCACGTCGTCGACGAAATGGATCAGCTCTTCCATGCGCGGATGTTCCTCGAAGGGCGAGTGACCGTGCCTCCGCCGGTTCCGCTCGAAGCGTTCGACCTCACGCACATGATCAGCGGCCAAGCCTGGTATTCGCAGTATCCGCCGGGCCACACCCTGCTGCTGAGCCTCGGTCTGTGGCTGGGTGTGCCTTGGATCATCAATGCGCTATTCGGATCTCTTACCGTGGTGCTGCTGTACTGGCTCGGCCGGGAGCTCTATCACGAGAACGTGGGGCGCATCGCGGCGGTGCTGGGAGCCATGTCGCCGTTCCTTCTGCTGATGTCGTCGTCCTTCATGAACCACACGACAGCCTCGTTCTTCTTCCTCCTCTTCTGTCTGTTCTTCGCGCGCATGGCTCGACTTGGCGGGATCCTGAACGCGCTTGTCGCGGGAGGTGCACTCGGCTACGCCGTCACGATTCGGCAGATGGACGCGGTGGTCGCTGCCGTTCCGATGGCGGTGTATGCCGTCGTTCGTCTCAGGAGCAGGGGGCCGTCGTGGGCCGGTTGGTGCGGCATCGCGCTGGCGGCGTTCGGAGTGCCGGTGGCGGGACTCCTTGCCTTCAACGATGCAACGAACGGGAGCCCCTGGGTGTCCGGCTTCGAGGTCCTGAATGGCGCGAATGCGTTACCCGGCTTCGGACACAGTGGGTGGTGGGGTATACCGCATACTCCGGCTCGTGGCCTCGAGTGGACGCTGCAGAACCTCGCAGGCCTGCACCAGTACCTCTTCGGCTGGCCTATACCCTCGCTCCTGTTCGCCATCGTCGGCTTCAGCTGGTTGCGGCCACGCGTATGGGACTGGCTACTAGGCACAAGCGTCGTCGCCCTTTCGCTCGCCTACGCAACCTACTGGTACCACGACTGGACGCTCGGCCCGCGGTTCATGTACTCCGCGACGGGCCCGCTGCTGCTGTTGACCGCGCGGAGTCTCGACGCGCTGGGCGATCGGCTTCGATCACCTCGGCTCGCAAGTGTCCGGCCCGAGCTGCTTTCCACCTGCGTGCTCATTCTGATGTTGTCCTCGGCTTACGCGGCTATCGTCACCGTGCCCGCGCTGGCGCGCTACTACTCGCGTCACTACTTCGACGGCAATGCGTCGATCGTCAGGGCTGTCGAGGCCCGTCACCTGCACAACGCCCTGGTCTTTGTCCCGGCGTTTCACTTTCCCAGCTTTTTTCCGCTCAACGACCCCTTGCTGAATGGCGACGTTGTGTATGCGCGAGACCACTGGGACGCCGGAAACCGGGAGGTCATGGCTCGCTACTCTGGCCGGCGATACTACAGAATCCATAGCTTCGAGGATTACGAGGTTCTGCCGTACGTCAGTCCGCAGGCCCCCGGTGACGGTCTCTACGCACTCGCGCAAGGACGGCCGCTCACGATCGAAGCGCTGACGTCGCAAATGGGGCTGTTGGAGGACTGCGTGTCCCGGAACCGCAAGACAGGCGAATTCGGCAGCGGCTGGAAGAACCACGACTACCTGGAGGTGTTTCCGCGCCAGGCCGAATCGGAGGTAGGCTTCGCGATTGCGGCCGGCGTCGCCGAGGTGCGGACGGCTTCCCTGGTTCTGACGCGGGCTCCCAGCTACGGTATCGTCTCGGTGGTTCTGAACGAAACCATGCTGCGCGAAGTGGATCTCTACTCGCCCGTACTCGACACCGTGGATCTGACGCTGCCGCAGCTGCATTTCGAGCCGGGCGTCAACTTCCTCATCCTGCGGGTCGTTGGAAAAAACCCGGCGTCAGAGTCGTTCGGGATCGGGCTGGACTACCTCCGCATCCTGCCGGCAGGCGATTCGAGCCCGGGAGGGTTCTGAGCGGTCGGAAGGACTCGGCAAAGTCGGTGAATCTCTGTTTCGGCCCGACTCCACGCGACGGGAATGAAGTGGAGTCGCCCTTCAGGGCGTCGCCGCGACCGCCGCTGCGCCGCGCACCAGCCCCTTGCCCGTGGCGTCGGCGCCCCATTCCGGGAGCAGCGGCGGGATCGGCAGGGCCGTGCTTCTGAGGATAGCCTCCGCCTGCGCCTGAATCAGCGCGGGGTTTTTCTGGAGCATCTGCGCCACGATCCCGACGACGTGCGGGCAGGCGAACGACGTACCGAAGATGAAGAAGTCCACGTCGTACGACGAGGCCCGCCGCCCTTCGGAAAATCCCGGCCCGAACAGCCACTGGCCGAACACCCACTCGCCGGGGGCCAGGACATCGATCTGGCTGGCCGGCGGCGCGCCGGGAATCTCGCGCCCCGAGAAGCCGGACACGTAGACCTGCCCCGGATCGTCCGGCGGGACCGTCCCCAGGAACCAGTCGGGAGTCGCGCCGATGCCCCTCCAGCCGGTGGATCCGGCCGTGATCGATTCCTGCAGCCGGCCCGGGAAGGCGATCGACCCGGAGGACGGCCCGAAATTGCCGGCGATGGTGACGAACAGGACCCCCTGGGCGATCGCATGGTCGATCGCCTCCTTGAGAATCGCCGAATCGCCGCGGGCCTGGATGCTGAAATTGATCACCACCGGGCCCGGCAGGGCTCCCGACGCCTTGAGGTCGGCGACGTACAGGATCCCGGCCGCGAACCACGAGAACCAGCCGGAATTGAACTGGTTCAGGACCCGGACCGGAAGGATCTTGACCCCCGGCGCCGCCCCGCCGATCGGCCCCAGGAAGGAAGGGAAGCCGACGATGACGCTGCTGACCGCCAGCCCGTGCGGAAACTGCCCGACATGGCCGCCGACCCCCCGGATCCCCTGGCCCGGATTGTGGAAGTCGCCCCACCCTTCCGCGCTGAATCCTCTGGCATGCTCGAGATCGACGACCCCCGGCGGCAGGAACTCGGGCCAGTTCTGCGGCAGTCCGGAGTCGACCACCGCCACCGTGACGCCCGTCCCGTCGAACCCCGTTCCGCCGGTCCGGGCCATGGACAGGTTCCAGGTCTCGAGGGGTGTGCCCGGGCCCGAGAGCGTCACGGCCTCCCGGGGCTCCGGAGCGACCGCACCCGAGCCGGCCTGGCTCGCGCCTTCCGCCCACCCCTGCTGGTCGGTCTCGACGAAGAGGACGTCCGGGTCGGCCGCCAGCGCTTCCCTATCGGACAGCGAGACCGTCATCGCGAGCGCCTGGATTTCCGGCCAGACGTACTTCACGTGGGCGCCGTGCCCGCCGAGGGCCGTAATCACCTCTTTGGTCAGGGGCACCCGGCTCTTGACCAGGACCGGGACCTGGCCCGCGTCGGGATCGCTCCCGGCGAGCGTCGTCCCCGGGATCATCCCGGCGAACACGAGCAGGACCAGGACGGAGACTCTCTTGAAGGAACCCATGGCTGCCTCCTCGCGTTGGATGGGATGGACGGGCTCACCAGATACCACCAAGCCGGCGACCGTGCAAGGTCCTTCGCCGTCTCGGTTCCGGAGCCGCCCGTCCCACAAACGGACATCCCGGTCCATCCGGCTCCAGGAGGCCCGATGCGTATCGCGCTCTGCTCCGGTCAGTTACGCCCGGATCACGAGTTGGTATGGATTTCGCTAAGCTCACGATCAGCAGGCGACTGCGTCACTATTAAACTCAGGGGACTGGATCCATGGACGTAGCACGACCGGTCAACAAGCGCAAGCGCACCATCACCCGCACCCTCTACGGGATCGGCGGCGTGACCATCCTGGCTGCCATCACCGTCGGGCTGTCGCACCTGAAGCCGGCCGCGCCGTCGGTGTCGCGCGCCACCGTCTGGGTCGACACGGTGAAGCGCGGGCCGATGCTCAGGCAGGTCCGCGGCCTCGGCACGCTGGTGCCCGAGGAGATCCGCTGGATCCCGGCCGCCACCGAGGGGCGGGTCGAGCGGATCCTGATCAAGCCGGGCTCCCCCGTCACGGCGGACTCGGTCATCGTCGAGCTCAGCAACCCCGAGCTGGAGAACACGGCGAGCGAGGCCGACTGGCTGCTGAAGGCGGCCGAGGCGGACTACACGACGCTGAAGGTCAAGCTTCAGAGCCAGCTCCTCGACCAGAAGGCCGCCTTCGCGTCGGTCGAGGCGAACGCCAGGCAGGCCAAGCTCCAGGCCGCGGCCGATGAAGAGCTGGCGACGCACGGTCTGATCTCCGACCTGGCCCTGAAGCTGTCGAAGTCGCGCGCCGACGAGCTGGACACGCGGCAGGATCTCGACCACCAGCGTCTGGAGATCGCCGCCGAATCGACCGAGGCGGAGCTGGCGTCGCAGACGGCGCGGCTCGAGCAGCTCCGGGCCCAGGCGGCGCTGCGGCGCAACCAGGTGCGCCAGCTGCGCGTGCGCGCCGGGATCGAAGGGGTGCTGCAGCAGCTTCCGGTCGAGGTCGGTCAGCGCATCGCTCCCGGGGCGACGCTCGCGAAGGTGACCGTCCCCGGACGCCTCAAGGCCGAGCTGAAGATCGCCGAGACGCAGGCCAAGGACATCCTGATCGGCCAGCCCGCCGCGATCGACACGCGCAACGGGGTCGTCAAGGGAAGCGTGTCGCGCATCGACCCGGCCGTCCAGGGGGGCACCGTCACGGTGGACGTGGCCCTGACGGGCACCCTGCCGAAGGGGGCGCGCCCCGACCTGAGCGTCGAGGGGACGATCGAGCTCGAGCGGCTGAACGAGGTCCTGTACGTCGGCCGCCCCGCCTTCGGGCAGGAGCAGGGGGTGGTCGGATTGTTCCGCCTGACCGACGAGGGGAAGGGGGCCGTCCGCACGCAGGTCAAGCTCGGCCGCTCGTCCGTGAACACCGTGGAGATTCTCGAAGGACTCGACGCCGGCGACCAGGTGATCCTGTCGGACACCTCGGCGTGGGACGCTTTCGATCGGCTTCGACTGAACTGAACCCCGTTCCAGGAGACCGCATGAGCGCAAACGGCCGCCCGTTGATCCAGCTCGAGGGAGTGACCAAGGTTTTCTATACCGACGAAGTGGAGACGCACGCCCTGGCGACCATCCAGCTCGATATCAAGAAGGGAGAGTACGTCTCGATCGCCGGACCCTCCGGCTGCGGCAAGTCGACCCTGCTGTCGCTTCTCGGGCTCCTCGACTCCCCGACCGACGGAAAGTACTGGCTGGACGGCAAGCAGGTCGCGGACCTGACGCTCGCCGAGCGCGCCCGCATCCGGAACCTCCAGATCGGGTTCATCTTCCAGTCGTTCAACCTGATCGGCGACCTCACCGTCTTCGAGAACGTCGAGCTCCCCCTGACGTACCGCGGCATGAAGGCGGCGGAGCGGCGGCAGAAGGTGAACGAGGCGCTGGAGCGGGTCGGCATGGCGCACCGGGCGCGTCACCTCCCCAGCCAGCTCTCGGGCGGCCAGCAGCAGCGCGTCGCCGTGGCCCGCGCCGTCGCGGGGAATCCGCTCATCCTGCTCGCCGACGAGCCGACCGGCAACCTCGACTCCAAGAGCGGCGAGGCGGTCATGGACCTCTTGCGCGAGCTGCACCGGGCGGGCGCCACGCTCTGCATGGTGACGCACGATCCGCGCTACGCGCGCCACGCCGAGCGAAGCATCCACCTGTTCGACGGCCGCATCGTCGAGGAAAGCGCCGCCATCGCAGCGTCCTGATCCAGTCGAACCCGCGAGCCCGAGGGCTACGCCTATGGACAGCCTTATCCAGGACCTCCGCTACGGCATCCGGACGCTCGCCAAGAGCCCCGGCTTCGCCGCGGTGGCCGTCGTCGCGCTGGCGCTCGGAATCGGCGCGACGACGGCGATCTTCAGCGTCGTCAACGCCGTCCTCCTGAGACCCCTGCCGTTCCCGGAGCCGGAGCGGCTGATGA
>DATNEZ010000033.1:0-7861 GCA_035606645.1 Binatia bacterium | reverse complement strand
GCGCAGGGTGAGATCGGCGCCCCGATCGTCCATCTGCGGCGCCGGATCCAGCAATCCATGGTCCGCGCCGAGGCGCGAGCCTGGCGACGGAGCGCCCGCCCCGCGCTTCCCCTTCGGGCGCAGTCGCTCCAGTTCCTTCTGCACGGCCAGGACCTCCCGGGTGATGGAGCCGGCGCCGACTTCCGGATGGGCGCGCCGTCAGGCGGAGGCGGTCAACGCGAGAGAATCTTCAGGGTCTCGCGCAGCAGGGCATGAAACGGTGGAGGCGTCGCCCTGGGGCTCTTGAGGACACGTCCCGCGGCATCGGCAGCCACGCGGACATTGTATCCGAGGTTCACGAGGGCCGAGACCAGATCCTGGCGGACGTCCGGCCCCGCGGCGCGGTCTTCGCCGCCGGGCCCGCCGGCGTCGGTTCGAGCCGGGAGCGAATCCAGCCGGTCTGCCAGGTCGACGACCATCCGCTCGGCCGTCTTGCGTCCAATCCCCGGCACCGAGGCGAGTCGGGCGATGTCGCGCTCCCGCACGGCCTCGATGAGGTCCTGCGCCCCGAGGCCGGAAAGCACGGCGAGCGCCGTCCGCGGGCCGATGCCGCTCACGGCCAGAAGGCGCGTGAACACCTCCTTCTCGAACCGCGTATGGAAGCCGAACAGCGCCAGGGCGTCCTCGCGGACGTGCGTGTGGACATGCAGCTCGACCCGGCTCCCCGTCTCGCCGAGCTCGCTGTAGGTCGATATGGGAATGGAGACCTGGTAGCCGACGCCGTTCACGTCCACGACCGCCGATCCCGGCTGCTTGTCCACCAGGGTCCCGCACAGGCGCGCGATCACCGGGAACCCTCCATCACCTGTAAGGCAGGCCGGAGAGAGGACGCCCCTGCTCGATCTCAGCCTGCAGCCGGCGGGCGTCGGCCTGGCGCGGGTCGATTCGGAACGACTCGCGCAGGACGTCGAGCGCCTCCTCGCTCCGACCGTTGATGTGAAGCGCGTAGGCCAGCCCGTTGTAGAAGAGTGGCACCCGCATTCCCAGCCCCTCGGCGTCCTTCACCAGCTTCCTTGCCGCCTCGACGTCGTGGCGCATCCCGTGGGCGACGATCAAATTGGTCCGGGACTCCACGTTGCGCGGCTCCTTGTCGAGGGCCTTGCCGAGGATCACCGTGGCCTCGTCCAGCCGGCCTTCCTGCAGATCCAGCGACCCCAGGTTGGCCATGGCGCCGACCAGGTCCGGAGCGGATTCGAGCGTTCTCTCGAACTCCAGCCGGGCCCCCTTCAGGTCCCCCTTCCTCCTGAGCACGAGCCCCATCCAATTGTGGTGCATCGCCGATCGGGGGTTCCGGAGCAGGGCCGCTTGCAGGAGGGGCTGCAGCTCGGCCCCACGTCCCTGCCCGTCGAGGAGGGCGAACAACTCCTGCATCGCCACGACGGATGCCGTGTCCACGCCGAGTGCCCGCCGGAGCGACGATTCCGCCTCCTGAGGGCGTCCGAGCGCGGAGTATAGCATCCCGATGGCGACCCTCAGGCCGACCTCGCGCGGACCGCCCCGGCTGTGGCCCGGCTCGAGCTCCTTCAGGTAGGCGAGGCCATCGGCCGGTCGCCCCATGCGGACGGAAAGCTCGGCGATTTTCAGGAGGGCCGGGAGGTCATCCTCTTTCTCGAGCCGCACGACGGTTTGCAGATACGCCAGCGCCTGGTCGAGATTCCCCCTTGCCTCCTCGAGGAGAGACATGCCGGTGAGGGCGGCGATCGACCCGGGATCGATCCGGAGCGCCTTCTGGAACTCCGCCTCGGCCTGATCGAACTGCCGCTTCGCGAGGTGGACCGACCCCAGGTTCGTATGGTACAGGAGCGTGGGAACGCCACCTTGCGCACTCCCCCTCCCGGGTGCCGGGGCTCCCGGCTCCCCCTTGGGCCCCCCCGGGGAGGGGGCCTGGCTCCCTCCAACGTACCCCAGGGCCCTCAACTGCTCGACCATTTCGCTCTCGGCGGCGTCCCCACCGGCCGCCCCCTCCCCCCGCGGAACCGTCGAGGCCACCGCTCCCTCGCCTGCAGCGGCCTGGAGCGCTTCGTAGGACGGGACCCTGGCCACAGGGTGGGACGAGGCAAAATCGGCGGCCACGGCCGATTCTATGACCTTGCCGGGCATGTCTTCGGGCACTGGCAGACCGAGGAGGTACAGCAGGCTGGGGGCGATGTCGAACAGGGTGACGGTCTGCAGCTCCCCCGGCTTGATCAAGGGGCCGTGGGCGATGAAGATGCCGTTCATGTCGTGCCACAGCCCGGGACGCCCCTCGATGAACGGCTTCACGTCCCGCGGCCGGCCGGTCCCCGAGGAGAAGCCGTGGTCGGACATCACGATCACCGTTCGATTTCCGGCCTTCCTCAGGATCTCGCCGAGAATCGCATCCTGGTACTCGTAAAACCCGGAGACGGCGTCCTTGAATCGCCGGTAGTCCCCCTCGGAACAAAGGTCCGCCCGGGGAGGCGCGCAGTGGGCGAACCGGTGATTGACCTCGTCCACTCCCTGGAAATAGACCGCGAACAGGCGTGCAGGGCCATCCTTGTGGCTGCCCTGCCCCAGCAGATCGAGGGCGATACGTCGATAGGTCTCCGTGGACGCGAGGACCCGGGTCAGGACGTTGATCGATTCGTCGGTCTCGGACACGGCGTCGTGGCGCGCCGACGCGGCGCGCGCCCGCCTGAACTCCTCGGGCGTGACGTGCACGAACCGGGCGATCTGATCGTAGCTTACGGCGTCGGAGGTGACCCGGAGGGCCTCGATGGTGGAGGCATAGTCCGGCGGGAAGACCGCCCCCTGCTTCTGCCTGGGGGCGGACAGGTCGAAGGTGGAGTACGCCACGCGGTCGGAGACGAGGTGACCCAGGATGGTCTCCGCCGGCCAGGTCGCCCACCACGCGATGACGTCGGACTCGAGGCCCGCTTCGGTCAGGATGTTCCAGATGGCCTTCGTTTTCCGGAAGGTCGAATTGATCGGCACCTGGCGCCCGGTGTTCGGATCGGCGACCAGGAAATCGTTGATGCCGTGGCGATCCGGGGTCTTCCCGGTGGCGACCGTGGTCCAGAGCAGCGGAGAGAGCGTCGGAACGCTCGACCTCAGTCGCGCCCACGCGCCCTGTCGCTTGAGTCGCGCCAGGTTGGGAAGTCGACCCGCGGCAATCATGGGGTCGATCACGTCCCAGTCCGCCCCGTCGATGCCGACCAGGAGGATGTGCGCTCCCGTCTCCACCCTTCGGCCATAGATGGCCTGCCGCTCGAAGGAGGCACGCACGGCCGGAGGCGCGACCGGGGTCCCCAGGGAGATGTCGAGGTCCGGTCCGAGTCGTTCCTCGAGGGCGTCCCGCACCGCACCGACCAGGGCCTCCTTCGCGGCCCCCGACGCCAGGTCGTACGTTCCAGTCGCCGCCGCCCCCCTGAGAAGCGGCTCCTCGACGAGCGTGCGCAGGGCAGCCGGCGCTCCCCCCGATCTCCCATCCCGGTGGAGCGACAGAAGCGCCTGAGGGTCCGGCCGGGCGCTCGCCCTGTACGGCAGGTCGATCGAGCTCCCCTCCTTCGAAGCGGCCGCCAGCGTCCCCTGGATGGAGACCACCCCGCCCGGATAGCGATGCACGCTCTGGAAGAACGGCAGACGGAATGACCAGCCCCTGGTACGGAGATCCGGGGTCCCGCCACCACGCCAGGAGACGACGCACACGTCCCCCTCCCCGACGTGGAGCACGGACATCGAGACCGCGGCCAGAACGGCCGCGATGACGATCGCGAGCGCGGCGGAACGCTTCAGGGACATGGTCCGGCCGACCCGGTTGGCGACCGCGGGCGCTCAGGCCCGCGCGACCGCCTCCCGGACTCCTTGGAAGGGAACGGAGTGGGCATGGCAGATGGCGACCGCGAGCGCATCGGACGCGTCCAGGGGCAGGGACCGGTCCCGGATCCCCAGCAGGAGCCGGACCATGCGGCGGACCTGCTCCTTCTCCGCCGCGCCGCTCCCGGTCACCGCCTGCTTCACCAGGCGCGGCGGATAGGCGTGCACCGGAACGCCGGCGCGGAGGATCGGCACGAGCGCGGCGCCGCGGACGTGGCCGAGCTGCAGCGCCACGCGGCTGTTGCGCGCGTGGAACAGATCCTCGACCGCCGCTCCGTCCGGCGCGACCGTGCGGACCAGCGTTTCGACGGCTGTGGCGATGTACGGGAGGCGGTCCAGGAAGGGCATGCCGCGCGGCGGGACGATCGTGCCGTGCGTCAAGGCGCGCAGGCGCCCGCTGCGGCACTCGACGACCCCGTAGCCGGTCGTGCCGGACCCGGGATCGATGCCGAGAATGAGCATGGGCTAGGAGGCCGCCCGCTGCTCGGTGATCTCGGCTTCATCGATGTCGAAATTGGCCCAGACGTTCTGGATGTCGTCGTGCTCTTCGAGGGCCTCCATCATCGACAGCAGCTGCTGCGCCTTCTTGCCCTCGAGGCGGACGGTGTTCTTCGGGACCATCGAGACCTCGGAAGACGTCACGGGAATCCCACGTCCCGTGAGCACCTCCTTGACCGCCTGCACCCGCTCCGGTGGCGTCAGGATCTCCCAGTTGTCGCCGTCGTCCCGGACGTCGTCTCCCCCCGCCTCCAGCACGACCTCCAGCAGGGTCTCCTCCGACGCCTTGTCCTTGGCCAGGACGATGTATCCCTTCTTCTCGAACATCCAGCCGACGCAATTGCTCTCGCCGAGGTTGCCGCCATACTTGGTGAACAGATGCCGGATCTCCGGCAGGGTCCGGTTGCGGTTGTCGGTCAGGGCCTGGACGTAGACCGCCACGCCACCCGGGCCGTATCCCTCGTACGAGACCTCCTCGTAGGAGACCCCCGGCAGCTCTCCCGTCCCTTTCTTGATGGCTTTCTCGATATTGTCCTTCGGCATGTTCGCCGCCCGGGCTGCCTCGAGAACCGTGCGCAACCGGGGATTCCCTTCGGGGTCGCCTCCGCCGGTCCTGGCCGCCACGGTGATCTCCTTGATCACCTTGGTGAAGACCCGGCCCCTCTTGGCGTCGGTTGCCGCCTTCTTGTGCTTGATGGTGTGCCACTTCGAATGCCCGGACATGGGTCCCTCGGTATCGATCGGCGAGCCCGCATTGTAGCGCGAGGCAGGCCGTAAAGTGAAGAAGCCCGCGGGGAATCCCACGGGCTTCTTTTAGTTTATCCCGGCGATGTCCTACTCTTCCACGCCGTTGCCAGCGCAGTACCATCGGCGCTGGAGGGCTTAACTTCCGTGTTCGGAATGGGAACGGGTGTGACCCCTCCGCTATGGTCGCCGGGAAACTCGATAAATCCGGGACGGACTATAGCACAACCAAACTAGAAAGTGAACTTGAAACCGAGCCCCAGGGAGAAGCCGCCCAGTCGAATCTTCCCGCCCTGGATGATGTACGTGTCGGCGGCGTTGTCATTCACCGTCGTCTGGACGTTCCCCCGGTCGAAGATCAAACGACCCTGCGAATCGCGCGCCGGGATGGGATTGCCGTTCTGATCCACGCCGGCGAACCGCTGCCGGGCCGGCAGGAACGGCGGGCAGCCGGATTCTGTCAGTGCCTCGAACGGACCGAGGGTCTGCGGATCCCGCGAGCACCCTTCCGGCCAGACGAAATTGAAGCGCGTGTCGTTGAAGTTGTCCTCGATGCAGCGCGCGTTGCCCACGCCCTGCGGTGTCGTGCAGATGTCCACGCCGAAGACGAGGAACCGGTCGAGGAATCCGTTGCCGTTGGCGTCCTCGGTATCGAATCCGTCGTCACCGGTGTCCGGGATTCCGTCGGGCCCGATGTTCGACGCCTGGTTGTGGCGGCAGTTCGGGCAATCGATTCTCAGGGCATCGTCGACGTCGCGCGACCCGGGCAGCAGCCGATAGAGGAAGCCCTCATCCTCGCAGTAATTGTTCGGCCCGCCCGGCCCATCGCAGGCCGTGTCGAGGTTCCCGTTCATGTTGTGGTCTTCGGTCTCCAGATAGCCGGAGTTGCGGCACATGGAGCTCCCGTCCGGGTTCCTGGGGCAGATGTCCTCCTGGAAGTGGCGATTGGAAGGAACTCCGTAGTCTTCCCAGAGGAAGGGGCCGCTCGCCGGATCGCCGGGGTCGAGGAAGTGCTGCGGGTCCTGGGCCACATTGGCGTAGTTCGGATCGTCGGCCGCGTACAGCCGCCGCCGCACGAGCAGTCGACCGCTGTCCGCGACGCCGAACCGCACCTGGTGGGCCCCGTCGGTCCGGATGTCGAGCGCGCCGCTGGTCCAGACATACTTGGCGTCCACGTAAACCGAGAAGTGATCGGTCGCGTAGTAGTCGACGCCGCCCGACATGTGCCACTCGTAGGTATTGTGGATATTGGCCTGGATGGTTCCGGGCGTGAAATCGGTGCATCCCACATCGATCGGAAGACCTTCCCGGTTGCAGCGGTTGATGGTGAACTCTCCCTCGCTGGCCGTCGCGACCCGCATGCCAGAGACCAGGTCCGCGGTCTCGTTGAACTGGCTGCTGGTCGTCATCTTGGTCATGATGTACCCGAACCCGGCGCCGATGTAGGGGTCCAGCGGACTCTCAGGGCGGAAGCGAATCAGGCCGCTCAGCATGACCGGGATTTCGCGCAGCTGTCCCACGGGCAGGAAGAGGTTGTGCTTGTGGTCGTTGGGAAGCATCCCGGTGTAGTCGTAGCAGGTGCCGGTGAGATCCGGCCCGCACTGCGATTCAGGAGACGCGTTGCCGTTGCCGGTCAACCCCTGATGCACGTCCTTGTTGTAGAACTCGATGTTCCCCACCGGGGCCTCGAGGTACGAGACCGCCGCCTCGAGAGCGAGCCAGCGCGTGAGGCCATAGCTGGCGCTGAAGTCCAGCTTGAAATCGTCCCGGATGCTCGCCTGGTTCAGGATGTTGGAGTCAGGCCTCTCGTCGACGTAGGCGACCGAGGCGAGCTCGCCGCCGGGGCCCCTCTCGGTTTGCGCGTAGGCCAGGTCTGCATTGCTGCGAATGTAGTCGACGGTCGCCATGTAGGACAGTCCGAACCCGAACTGCCACTTGCCCTTGGTGTCTTCGGCAAAGACTTGAGAGAGGGACACCAGGGAGGCGATGGCGACCAGCGCCGGCAGACCGCTTGAAACCCTCTGCAATGGCCTCATAAGCCCTCGGTTGTCTTCATTTAAGTCGCGGATATTCCTTGCACAGGATACGACGAAGCCTCTTGTCGATCAACCGGATTCTGCGCGGTTCGCTGCACACATACAGCGCCGCTGAGGCTCCAGGGAGCCGAAATTGTAATCGACATGTATCCAGGGGAATGCGTCGCAGCAGGAAGGTCAGGAAATGCGGAAGCGCGACCGGGAGGTCATCCCAGTCCTGAAAATCGATCCGGTAAACTCGCAAAGGCGGGGCGAGATATGGTCAAGCCTCACGGCCGATTAGTACCGGTCAGCTGAGTGGGTTGACCCCACTTACACCTCCGGCCTATCAACCTGGTCATCTCCCAGGGGCCTTTAGTCCGCCCGAAGGCGGAAGGGATACCTCATCTTGGGGAGGGCTTCGCGCTTATATGCTTTCAGCGCTTCTCCTTTCCGGACATAGCTACCCAGCGCTGCTCCTGGCGGAACAACTGGTACACTAGAGGTCCGTCCATCCCGGTCCTCTCGTACTAGGGACAGATCCCCGCAAGTATCCTGCGCCCACACCAGATAGGGACCGAACTGTCTCACGACGTTCTAAACCCAGCTCACGTACCGCTTTAATGGGCGAACAGCCCAACCCTTGGGACCTGCTTCAGCCCCAGGATGCGATGAGCCGACATCGAGGTGCCAAACCTGGTCGTCGATGTGAACTCTTGGACCAGATAAGC
>DATNEZ010000030.1:0-5221 GCA_035606645.1 Binatia bacterium | reverse complement strand
TTCGGGTACAGGTCCTTCTTCCCGACGATGTGGAACCGGTCCAGGACGTCGGCCACCATCCCCTGGCGCTCGGACCTCTTGATGTTTCTGTAGGTCAGCGGCACCTCGAGGTTCTCGTACACCGTCATGTCGTCGAGCAGGTGGTAGCTCTGGAACACGAAGCCGATGTACTCCTTGCCCAGCTCGGCGCGGCGTTTCGGCGGCCGCTCGTGGACCGGCTCTCCCATGAGGTGGTACCCGCCGGCGAAGGCGGAGTCGTGCATCCCCATGATGTGCAGCAGGGTCGACTTGCCGGCCCCGGACGGCCCCATGATCGACACGAAGTCCCCCTCCTGGATGTCGAGGCTGATCCGGCGCAGGACGAAGGTCCGCCCGGGCCCGTGGGCGAACGATTTCTCGATGTCGACCAGGCGGATGAGCGGCTCCATCACTCGCACCGGAGCGCGACCATCGGATCGACGCGCGTCGCCCGGCGGGCCGGGACGTAGCAGGCCAGAAACGCGACGGCCGCCAGGAGAAGGGCGATGAGGGCGAAGGTCAGGGGGTCGGTGGCGCTGACGCCGAACAGCACCCCCTTCATGAGCCGCGTCAGGGAAAGAGCCCCCACCAGGCCCAGAGCGGTTCCGGCCAGCGCCAGCCTCATCCCCTGGCCGAGGACCAGCCGGAGGACGTCGCGCGACCGCGCTCCCAGCGCCATGCGCAGCCCGATCTCGTGGGTCCTCTGGGCCGTGGAATAGGAGATCACGCCGTAGATCCCGACGGCCGCCAGGAGCAGCGCCGAGAGCGCGAAGACCCCGATCAGCATCGTCTGGAAGCGCGGCCGGCCGACCGCCGACGCCAGGAGCTGATCCCCGGTCTTGACGGCGGCGAGCGGAAGGCCCGGGTCGAGCGCCTGCACCTCGCGCCGCACGGCCGCGACCAGGGTCCCCGGGTCGGTGGAGGCGCGCACCGCGAGATGCATCTCCCCCTCCCAGAAGGCCTGCTGCTCGTAGGGCACGTAGATCGTGGGGGCCCGCTCGGCCATCAGGCCGTTGTACTTCACGTCGCCCGCCACGCCGGCGATCGTGATCCAGGGATCCTCGGGCCCGAAGCCCCCGGCGTGGATGTGCTTGCCGACCGCGTCGCCGTCGGGGAACCAGCGGCGCGACATGGTCTCGTTGATCCAGGCGACCGGCGGCGCGTCCGCGTTGTCCTGCGGGGCCGGCGCGCGCCCCTTGAGGAGAGGAATCCCCAGGGCGCGGAAATAGTCCGTTCCGATCAGCACTTCCTCGGCCATCGGCCGGCTCTGTCCGGCCGGGACCGGCTGTCCCTCCACCTCGAACACCTCGAGGATGTCCAGCCGGTCCGGTGGAATCGAGTCGCTCATGCTGGCCGCCTGCACGCCCGGGAGGCTCCGGGCGCGCTCGAGCAGCCGCCGGTAGAACGCGGCCTGCTGCTGCGGGTCCGGATACCGCGCCTTGGACAGCGACAGCTGGACCGTCAGGAGGTCCCGCGACTCGAAGCCCGGATCGACCTGCTGGAGCCGGATGAAGCTCTTGACCATCAGGCCCGCGGCGACCAGGAGCATCAAAGCCAGCGCCATCTGACCGATCACCAGGACGCCGCGCAGCCGCCGCCTCCCGCGCGCCTCGGTCGCGGCCCGGCCCCCCTCCTTGAGCGTCTCGTTCAGGCGGGCGCGCGAGGCCTGCAGGGCGGGGGCGAGACCGAAGAGCACGCCGCTCGCCAGGGAGAGGATCGAGCTGAAGACGAGCACCCCGCGGTCGATGCGGACCTCGCTCATGCGGGGGAGGTTCCCCGGCTCGAGCGCCGATAGAAGGTCGACGCCCCACAGGGCCAGCACCAGGCCCAGGCCTCCGCCGACGACCGCCAGGACGAGGCTCTCCGTCAGGAGCTGCCGGACCAGGCGGAGGCGCGACGCCCCGAGGGCCGCGCGCACGGCGATCTCCCGCTCGCGCGTGGCCGCCCGCGACAGGAGAAGATTGGCCACGTTGGCCGTCGCGATCAGGAGCACGCATCCGACCGCGGCCCACAGGACCAGAAGGGCCGGCCGCGCCCCCCCGGTGATGAACTCCTTGAGCGGCTCGGCTTCGAAGGCCCACCCGGTCTTCTGCGGATCGGGCCAGGCGCTCTCGACGCGGTCGTGCATGGCGGCGAGCTCGGCGCGGAGCTGCGGCTCGCCGACACCCGGCTTGAGCCGGCCCACCATCCGGTAGAAGAACGGAGGCCGTTTCGTCGGCGGGGTCAGCTGGAGAATCGGCCAGACGTCGAAGTCGCGCAGGAACGTGAAGCCCTTCGGCATGACGCCGACGACCGTGTAGATCTGATCGTTCAGCGTGATGGAGCGGCCGATCGCGCCGGGGTCTGCGGAGAGATGGCGCTCCCACAGGCCGTGGCTCACGACCGCCACCGCCGGCTTGCCGGGGCGGTCCTCGTCCGCCGCGAACCCGCGCCCCAGGACCGGCGGCACACCGAGAATCGAGAAGAAATCCGCCGTCACCCACATGGCGGCCACCCGTTGCGGCTCCTTCACGCCCGTCAGGTTCAGCCGGTCCGTGGTGACCGCCGCCAGCCTCTCGAACGACCGCATCTCCTCCTTGAGGATCAGGAAATCGGCCTTGGACACCGTGAAGCGACGCCCCTGCTCGAGCCGGTCGATCGTGACGACCGACAGGCGGTCCGGCTCGGCGTAGGGGAGGGGACGCAGCAGGGTGGCGTTCACCACGCTGAAGATCGCGGTGTTCGCCCCGATTCCCACGGCCAGGGTGATGGCCGCCACCGCGGCGAACCCCGGGTTCTTGAAGAGCGTCCTGATCCCGTAGCGCAGGTCCTGGATCAGGGTGTCCATGCCGGCCTCACTCGCACCGGAGCGCGGTCATCGGGTCGACGCGCGTCGCCCGGCGCGCCGGCACCAGGCAGGCGAGGAGGGCCACGAGGGTCAGCAGGACGGCCACGACGGCGAAGGTCAGCGGGTCGGTGGGGCTCACGCCGAACAGGAGCCCGGCGATCAGCCGGGTCGCCCCGGCGGACGCCAGCAGGCCGAGAGCCACGCCGACGGCGGCGAGGGCGAGCCCCTGGCGCACGACCAGCGCGAGCACTTCGCGGCGTCCCGCCCCGAGCGCCATGCGCACGCCGAACTCCTGCGTTCTCTGGCTGACCGAGTAGGCGATGACCCCGTACGTGCCGACTCCGGCCAGAAGCAGGGCCACGCCGGCGAAGACCGCCAGCAGGGTCATGGCCAGGCGCGGCTGGGTGATCGACTCGGCGATCAGGTCCTCCGCGGTCCGCACGTCGGACACGGGCTGCTCGCTGTCGACGGACAGGATCGCCTGGCGCGCGGCGGGGGCGAGCGACATCGGGTCGACCGTGGACTTGATGACAAACGTGAGCCAGGTGGAAGGATTCTGCAGGAGCGGCTCGTACATGTGCGGCTTGACCTCGCCGTCGAGCGCGTCGTGCCTCACGTCGGCGACCACCCCCACGATCTCGCGCCAGGCGTCGGGGCCGTTGTTGATGTCGATCCGATGGCCGATCGGATCCTCGCCGGGGAAGAACCTGCGGGCCATCGAGTCGCTGACGACCGCCACGCGCGGGGCGCCGGCGACGTCCGCCTCGGTGAAGCCGCGCCCCCTCAGGATCGGGATCCCCATGGCATGGAAGTACTGCGGGCTGACCGAGTCGAAGCGGGCCGAGTCCCGATCGGAGGCGGGCTTGTCGGGCTGCCCCGCGACGTTGAACGAGTGGGAGATCATGCCGCCGCCCAGGGGGACGGTGGTGGCGGCCCCGGCCGATTCCGCCCCGGGGAGCGCGCCGAGGCGCGCCAGGGACTCGCGGATGAACGCCGTCGACCGCACCTCGTCCGGGTACTTGGCGTCCGGGAGGGCCACCTGGAGGGTCAGGAGGTGGTCCGTCTTGAACCCCGGATCGACCGACTGGAGACGCATGAAGCTCCGGAGCATCAGGCCGGCCCCGGTGAGAAGCACCAGCGCCAGGGCGATCTCGCCGATCGCCAGCGCGCTGCGCAGGCGGTGGCGCGCGCGTCCGGCCGTTCCGCCGCGCCCCCCTTCCTTCAGGGTCTCGTGGAGGTCCGGCCGCGACGCCTGCAGGGCCGGGATCGCGCCGAAGATCAGGCTGGTGACCAGCGACAGCCCGACGGTGAACAGGAGCACGCGCCCATCCATGCTGACCTCGCGGAAGCGCGGCAGCTGCTCGCTGCCGGCGGCGACCAGGAGGTCGGTCCCCCAGAGGGCGATCAGGAGACCGCACAGCCCGCCGAGGCATCCCAGGATGGCGCTCTCGGTCAAGAGCTGGCGAACGAGCCGCCGCCGGGCGGCGCCGAGCGCGAGGCGGATGGCGACTTCCCTCTGGCGCTCCGTGGCGCGCGCCAGGAGCAGGTTCGCCACGTTGGCGCAGGCGATCAGGAGGACGAAGGCGACCGCGCCGAGCAGGACCAGGAGGCTGGGCCTCACGTCCCCTACCACCATTTCCGTCAGGGGGGACACGAGCGCGGTCCACCCCTTGTCCGAATCGGGGTACTGGGCGGCCAGGCGCGCTGCGATCGTCTCCATCTCGGCCCGGGCGGATTCCACGGTCGCTCCGGGCCTCAGCCGCCCGACCACGGTGAGGAAGTGGCCCCCCCGGCTCGAGAGCTCGTCCTTGTCGAAGGACATGGGAGCCCAGACCTCGGAGCGGTTCGGAAACGTGTAGCCCTGCGGGAGGACGCCCACGACGGTCCGTTTCCGGCCGTTCAGCGCGATCGCCCGGCCGACGATCCCGGGATCCGATCCGAAGCGCCGGGTCCAGAGGCCGTGCCCGATCAGGACGACCGGCTCCGCCCCCTCGCCGTCCTCCTCCGGCCGGAAGTCCCGGCCGAGGGCGGGCTTGATCCCCACGACCCCCAGGAACGAGGCGGACACGCGCGATCCCTTGATGCGCTCCGGCTCGGCCCCTTCGTTCAGGTTGTAGGGGTTGCCGTCCATGGCCGCCATCGCCTGGAATTCATGGCTCTGCGCGCGCCAGTCGTTGAAGTCGGGAGGGGAGACCGAGAACCGCTTGAAGCCCTTTCCCGGGTTGCTCGAGAGGGCGATCATCAGCCGCTCCGGCTCCGGGAACGGCAGGGGTCTCAGGAGGACGGCGTTGACCACGCTGAAGATCGCCGTCGTCGCGCCGATGCCGAGCGCCAGCGCGACGACGGCCACCGCGGCGAAGCCGGGGCTCTTGGCGA
>DATNEZ010000026.1:0-7146 GCA_035606645.1 Binatia bacterium | reverse complement strand
ACGATCAACAGCCAGCTGGCAGGCGCCTCGGTGGTGATCCTCATCGGGGTGCTGCGGCAGCACTACGGCCTCCAGGTCTTCTTCCTGTGGGTGCCGTTCTGCCTGATGACCTATCACTTCTACAAGGCCTTCTTCCCGCGCGCCGCGCAGAGGGCCCACAAAACGTAGACGACCTGGTGCACCTCCACGCACCTGACGGCCGCGCCGCCCCCTCCCCGGCGCGGCCGTTTTCTTTTGGAAAATGCCCTACCTCCGTGGAGGTGGATTCAAGTGGGGGCCGACTAACCCCTTGAGTTTCAATTACATATTCGGCTTGGCCGAGGGTTTATGCCGCTGGAGGTCCCCCGCCATTTCTCTCTTATTGCCCAAGGGCCGTATTGGTCGTAACTTACGCTTTTCACCGCACCGCGGGCATAGTCCGCTATACTCCCAAGGCCGTTCCTGGACGGGCCCCGAAGGGGGTGTCCGGGGCGGCGGCCGACGTCATCCACTTTCAGCCGGGGGCCGGTGGTCTTGCGATTGCTGCGTTGTGCCGGTCTGGCTGCGGGGGTGGTGCTCTGGGCGGCGTGGCTGCCGGTCCTGGCGTCCACGCCGGTCGGCCTGAGGGGGACCGTCATCGACCGGGACGGCAGCCCCATCCCGGGAGCCACGGTCCGTGTCGCGAACCCTTCGATCGGCCTGGATCAGGGGGCGGTCAGCGACGCGAAGGGGGAGTTCCGCGTCGTGCCCCTCACCCCGGGCCGCGGCTACAGCCTGAGCGTCTCCTTTCCGGGAATGGCCACCGTGGTCCTGCCCGATGTCGACCTGCCGCCGTCACGGATCTCCGCCCTGCAGATCACGCTCTTCCCGGAGTCCCAGCTCAGGGAACGGGTGCGCATCGTCGAGAAGGCCGAGGTCGTGAATCCCGACGAGACGACTGTCCAGTCGACCTTCGGCGCCGAGTTCATCGATTCGCTCCCCATCCTCGGGCGCAACTACCAGGACGTCCTGACGCTGGCGCCGGGCGTGACCGACGTGGACGGGGACGGCAACGTCAACATCCACGGGGCCAGGGACACCGACGTCGTCACCCTGGTCGACGGCGTCTCGACGGTCGATCCCCTGACCGGGCACCGCGGTCAGGAGCTGAACCTCGAGTCGATCCAGGAGATCGAGGTCAAGACCTCGGGCGCCTCGGCCGAGTTCGGACGTGCCCAGGGCGGGTTCGTCAACATCGTCACCCGGTCGGGGGGGAACGAGTTCGAGGGGAACTTCAAGTTCTACTGGCGTGGCAGCTTTCTGGACGGCGACGGCGCGGGACTCGATTCCCCATCGCTGCACGGCGGCCTGGGAGAGACGGGTCTCAGGGACCTGACGTTCAACACCCTGACGCCGTTCGCCTCGGCGAGCGGCCCGATCGTGAAGGACAAGGCCTGGTACTTCGTCAGCGGCGAGTACATGCAGATCGAAGATCCGGTGAACGCCCAGACGCAGGCGTTCGTGCGCAGCATGCGCGAGACGCGGATCTTCGCCAAGGCGAGCTGGGACGCGGCCCAGGGGCACAAGCTCGTGTTCTCGGCGACCTACGACCCGCAGACCTACGACAACGAGGGCCTGAATTCGTTCACCTCCCTGGAGAGCGGCTACACCAAGGAGCTGGGCGGGCGGAACCTGATGCTGCGGGAGACCTCCATCTTCAATCCGAGCGTCTTCCTCGAGACGACGGTGCAGCACTTCGTGTCGGAGCCCCGGCGGTTCCCGACGACCGGTCCCGACGGCAACGGCAACGGTCTGCTGTTCTTCGATCGCAACAACAACCGGACCTTCGAGATGAGCGAGCGCGATTCCGGCAACGACTGGGACGACGACGGCGCCTGGGACGTCTTCGAGCGCGACGCCAACCTCAACCACCGCGCGGACGCGAACGAGGATCGGGACGGCGACGGGCGGATCACCCTGGCGAGAGTCGGCTGCGAAGGGACGGGCATGCGGGAGGACCTGGATTGCGACGGCAACCTCGACGCGGTCCCGGAGGACACGAACGGCAACGGCTTCCTGGACGGGGGCGAGGACCTGGATGGCGATCACCGCCTCGATGACGGGACCGAGGACCGCAACCACAATCTGCGGCTCGACGACCGTGCCCGGCCCCAGGCCACCGACATCATCCAGGACCGCAGGCCGGACGGAACGGTCGTCCTGCTGCCGGCCGCGTACCCGTACGACGCGCTGGTGCCCCTGGCCCCGGACCGCGACTACGAGGAGGACCAGGCCACCTCCCGCGTGAGCGGCCCGAACTACCTGACGCAGGACGGCAAGGTGGGCCGGTTCACGCTGCGCCAGGACCTGACGGCCTACGTCCCCGAGTTCCATGGATCGCACGACCTCAAAGTGGGGGCGGTCCTCGAAAAGGAGACCTTCAGCAGGGAGACGGAGATGCGCCCGTTCCGGAGACGCCTGGCGGTCGACCCGGGGCAGCTTCCGCAGATCGGCGTGGACCTCCCGACCGAGCAGGCCACTCAGAACGAGGCCTCGAGCCTGACTCTGGGCGCCTACATCCAGGACGGCTTCAAGCCTCTCCCCAACGTGTCGATCGGCTTCGGGCTGCGCTTCGATCGGGAGGCGACCGACTCGTTCGGCTACACCACCGTGGACCCGGTGGCGGAGAGGCGCCTGTACGACCGCCTGTCCAACCTCGGAGGCCAGGAGCTGGGCCAGATCGATCTTCTGATCGGGAACGGTGACGGGCTGATCAGCCAGGGATTCTGCGGCGATCCGCTGGTGCACTGCTCGGGGGGCCCCGCGGAGAACCCCCACGTGGAGGATCTTTTCCTTCTCAGCCGCATCGCCCCGTCGCGGCTCACGCAGCATCACAGCTCCGCCGTGGTCACGGCGGAAGCGCTCCGCTCCCTGTTCCCCGGCGCCATCGTCACGGACGAGGCCACCGGCGAGCTGGTCATCGACCGCGAGCTCATGCGCGATCAGGGCTCGGCGACCTTCCAGGACCGGGAGACGTTCCGGCTGACGAACAACAACCTGGCCCCCCGCATGTCGGTGTCCTGGGACCCGTTCGCGGACTCCCGCACGAAGGTGTACGTCAACTGGGGCCGCTTCTACGACAAGCTGTTCCTGAGCGCCGTGACGGGCGAGGAGGGGCCGGACTCCGCAACGCGCTCCTACGTGGGCGACCTGGACGGCATCACCAATTCCGGCGTCCCCAACAATCGCATCGGCCCCGCCCTGTCGAAGGCGCCGCCTTCGAGCATGCAGGTCGACCGCGGCCTGCAGACCCCGTTCTCGGACGAGCTGACGATCGGGTTCGAGAGGGAGATCGTGCCCGAGGTGGCCCTCCGGCTGACCTACATCAATCGCAAGTACCGCCGGCAGCTCCAGGGCAGGGACATCAACCACTCGCTGCGCTACGGCAGCAACGGGCGTCCCATCGACCTCATCGGAGGGCTGCTGACGAGGGTCGGGGCCACGGATGTCCTGAAGATCACCGCGCGGGCCCCGGACGGCTTCCCGGACCTGTACATCCAGAATTTCTTCTTCAGCCGGATCGAGCAGATCGCCAACGTCAACGAGGCGGACTACAGCGGCATCGAGCTGCAGCTGACCCGCAGGCTGAGCCGCAAGTGGCAGATGGACGCGTCGTACACGTACTCGCGCGCGGTGGGGAACGCCGAGTCGTTCGATTCCGATCTGGGGGACGATCCCTCCGTGACCGATCTCGAGCACGGGTATCTCTCGTACGACATGAGGCACCAGGTGAAGGTGAACCTGGTGACGTACCTTCCGCGCGACTGGCAGCTGGGAGGCGTGCTGTCCTGGCATTCGGGACTGCCGTACTCGGTGCTCTCGAAGGTCAGGGCCTTCGACAACTTCGACTACCTGCAGGACCGGACCATGTTCGGGTACGTGAGGCAGGAGGGGGAGCCCGCGTTCATTCCGATGCGGCGGAACTCCGAACGGAACAACGCGGTCTACAACATCAACGTGAGGGCCTCCAAGGCGTTCGTCCTCGGCCGCCTCAGCTCGAAGCTGTTCATGACCGTGGACAACCTGCTCAACAGCGACGACCTGACCATCCACTCGGAAAACCGGAATTCCACGGAGATCGTCCCGCAGGCCGATGCCGTGCAGCGCCTGCTGAACTCACCGGTGAGCCCCCTGCAGCTCGATTCGGAGCGGCGCTTCGGGAGACGGTACGAGGTCGGCTTCCAGATCGAGTTCTGATCCCGGAGGGAAGTCCGTGCTGAAAACAGGCGTCGTGGTGCCGGGTCTCGCCGCGCTCCTGTCCCTGGCGCCGGCGCTCCGCGCGCAGGAGGCGGTCGATCTCGCGACCGTTCACCGGATCAAGCGCGAGGCGTTCGAGAATTCGAAGGTGATGGACCATCTCTTCTACCTGACCGACGTGAACGGACCGCGTCTGACCGGCTCGCCGGGATACCGCGCCGCGGCCGACTGGTCGGTCAGGACGCTCAAGTCCTGGGGGATCGGCGGCGCGCGGCTGGAGGACTGGGGGGCGTTCGGACGGGGATGGGCGGTCACGCGGTTCTCGGCCCACCTGAAAGAGCCGGCGTACGCGCCCCTCTACGGCGTCCCGCGGGCGTGGTCGGGCGGCACGAAGGGACCCGTGTCGGCGCCCGTGATCGCGGCGCCCTTGTTCACGGCGGCCGAGATCGATCGGGAGGACGACTACGACATCCCGGCGCTGGCCGCCCGCATCGCCCGGTTCGCGCGGGAGCAGAAGGGCAGGCTGTCCGGCAGGATCGTCCTGATCGAGCCCCTGCCCGAGCTGACCCTGCCGACCGGCCCCGCCGGGGAGAGGTACGACGGGAGTGCGCTGCAGTCGATCGCCGCCTCCCCCGAGCCGCAGGTGCCCGTCGCGTACGAGTACCCCCTGAAGGGGCTGCCGGAGGATCCGAAGAAACGAGCGCAGCTCCTCGAGACGCTTCCCGACGAGGTCGGCGAGGAGTACTACGCCCGCTGGGTGAAGGCGCGCGACGTGCTCTACGCCTTTCTGCGCGAGGAGGGGGTGGTCGCGGTCCTGTCGTCCGATGCGCGGGGGAGCGGCGGTATCGTGTTCGCCACCCTGGCGGGGTCGTGGGAGGCCGGCGGTCCGACCCCCCCGCCCGTGATCGCCCTGCCGCCGGAGCAGTACGGTCGTCTGTACCGGCTGGCGGACAGGAAGATCCCCGCCGTGGTCGAGCTGGACGTGGACGTGGCCTTTTACGACGAACGGCCCCGCGGGCAGAACGTGATCGCCGAGATCCCCGGCGGCCGGAAGAAGGACGAGGTCGTGATGCTGGGCGCGCACCTCGACTCCTGGCACGGCGGAACCGGTGCCACCGACAACGCCGCCGGCTGCGCCGTCGTCCTGGAGGCGATGCGTATCTTGAAGACGCTCGGCCTCAAGACCGATCGCACCGTGCGCCTGGCCCTGTGGGACGGGGAAGAGCAGGGGCTCTTCGGCTCGCGCGGATACGTCCGCGCGCACTTCGGCGATCCGGTCACCCAGGTGACGAAGCCCGAACACCGTCTCCTGTCCGGCTATTTCAACGTGGACAACGGCACCGGAAAGTTCCGCGGGGTCTACCTGGAGGGGAACGACATGGTGCGGCCGATCTTCGAGGCCTGGCTCGCGCCGTTCGCCGATCTCGGCGCCTCGACCCTGAGCCTCGCCACCACGCGCGACACCGACCACGTCTCGTTCGACGGCGTCGGGCTGCCCGGTTTCCAGTTCATCCAGGACCCGCTCGACTACTCGACGCGCACCCACCACTCCGACCTGGACGTCTACGATCACGTCCAGGCCGGCGACCTCATGCAGGCCTCGGCGATCCTGGCCTCGTTCGTCTACAACGCCGCCACGCGTCCCGACCTGCTGCCGCGCAAGCCGCAGCCGCCGCCCCTGCCGCGCGCAACGCCCTAGGGGCAGCCCGCGGGGTCCAGCGTCTGCGGCGGGGCGACCCCTTGGGACTCGACCCCCCCGGGATTGACCGCGGTGATCACGTAGGCCAGGACGGTCCCGGTCGACGGCATGGCCGGGTCGCCTCCCGCCCACTGCGGGTCTGGCGTCGTGAAGATGCAGCTGAACACCCCCCCGGGAAGGCCGCGATAGACGCGATAGTGGTCGACCGGTTGCATGGTCGAGGCCTCGAGGTCCTCCCAGCGCCAGGCGTCCGCGTCGAGGCGGAAGGGGGACGCGGCCCCCGTTCCCGACACCTCGAGGTCGGCGAACGGCGGGACGATCCGCAGGACCGTGCCGTCGCGATCGGTGATGTAGATCTCTCCCTGGGCGTCCTGGCCGAAGGACGTGAGGCTGTTGACCAGGGACCCGCCCGGCGCCACGGCGTTCGTCCAGTCGCGCTGGTCGGTCACCAGGCCCCCCGCCATGCGGAGCGACTTGACGGAGCCGGCGCAGTAGTCGCCGTAGAAATACGCCCCGGAGAAGTTCGGCATCAGGCAGCCGCGGTAGACCGGGCCGCCGGTGATCGAGCAAACGCCGCCGGTGTGCCCCACCTCGAGGACCGGAAGGGTCAGCGACGGGTCGCGGCACGCGGGGGACCCGGTGCAGGTGACGCCCGTCGGGTTGCAGTTCAGGGCCATGGCGGGGTTGAAGCAGTGGTTCCCCTCCATCGGGCGCCAGCCGTAGTTCCTTCCCGGCGCCTGTGCGGCGGGGACGTAGTTCACCTCTTCCCAGCAGTTCTGGCCGACGTCCGCGATGTAGAGATCGCCGTTCGCGGCATCGAATGCGGAGCGCCAGGGATTGCGCAGGCCGTAGGCCCAGACCTCGTCGCAGCGGCCGCCGGGGCCATCGGCGAACGGATTGTCGGCCGGGACGCGGTAGTCCGCGGAGGCGCCGCCGCAATCGGGGTTGAGGCCGGTGGGGGCGGCCCCGCGGACGTCGAGGCGCAGGATCTTTCCAAGCAGGGAGCCGAGGGCCTGGCCGTTGCCGCAGACCGCGTGCCCCGTCCCCTGGTCGTTCGCGTTGCCTCCGTCGCCGGTCGAGACATAAATATGTCCGTCCGGCCCGAACTGGATCTGCCCGCCGTTGTGATTGGCCTGCGGCTGGGAGAAGCGCAGGAGCCGCACCTCGCCGTCGGGATCGGCGGTGTCGGGGTCTCCCGGCATGACCGGGTACCGGGCGACGACGGTGAACCA
>DATNEZ010000020.1:0-8980 GCA_035606645.1 Binatia bacterium | reverse complement strand
GGAGATGGTGATGCCTGGTGACAACGTGAACCTGAGCGTGGACCTGATCACGCCGATCGCCATGGACAAGGGGCTGCGCTTCGCCATCCGCGAGGGCGGCCGCACGGTCGGTGCCGGCACCGTGGCGGAGATCATCCAGTAATGCGCGACCTGATCACGTTCCAGTGCAGCCAGTGCAAGAGGCGCAACTACGTCTCCACGAAGAATCGCAAGAAGACGACGGAGAAGCTCGAGTTCAAGAAGTTCTGCCGGTGGTGCAGGGCGCACACGCTCCACAAAGAGACGAAGTAAGGGGCCCGGGGCCCCGTCTGAAGGCCAGTAGCTCGAACGGCTAGAGCGCCGGTCTCCAAAACCGGATGTTGGGGGTTCGAATCCCTCCTGGCCTGCCAGATGCGGGACGAGGCGCTTGGGCGCAGGGGTCGCATGAACTGGTTCCAGAGGGTCAAGACGTTCCTGGCGGAGGTCCGGTCCGAGCTGAAGCGCACGTCGTGGCCCTCCGGGAAGGAGGTCCGCGGCACGACGACGGTCGTCATCGTGACGGTCTTCATCTTCGCGCTGTTCCTGTGGGTCGTGGACACGGTCCTGTTCCACATGGTCAGCTGGGTCTTCACGCACGCGGGCTGAGGGCGATGACGGGCATGGCGAAGCAGTGGTACATCGTGCACACCTACTCCGGGTACGAGAACAAGGTGCGCGAGAGCCTGAAGCAGCGGACCGAGGCTCTCGGGATGGAGAACGAGATCGGCGAGATCCTGATCCCGACGGAGGACGTCGTGGAGATGCGGGACGGCGCCAAGGTGATCTCGAAGAAGAAGTTCTTCCCCGGGTACGTGCTGATCAACATGGAGATGAACGACGCCACCTGGCACGTGGTCAAGAACACGCCGAAGGTGACGGGCTTCGTGGGGTCGGGGCTGAAGCCGACGCCCCTCACGCAGGAGGAAGTGGACCGGATCATCAACCAGGTGTCGGTTGCGGCGGAGAAGCCGAAGCCGAAGTTCCAGTTCCAGAGAGGGGACTCGGTGCGCATCGTGGACGGCCCGTTCTCGAACTTCTCCGGGCTCGTGGATGAAGTCAACCAGGACCGGGCCACCGTGAAGGTGATGGTGACCATCTTCGGCCGTTCCACGCCGGTCGAGCTGGATTTCCTGAAGGTCGAGAAGCTGTAAGGGTTCCGGAGAGCGCTCATGGCCAAGAAGGTCGTCGGATTCGTCAAGCTGCACATCCCTGCGGGGAAAGCCACGCCGGCGCCGCCCGTGGGCCCCGCGCTGGGCCAGCAGGGCGTCAACATCATGGATTTCTGCAAGGCGTTCAACTCGCAGACAGCCAAGATCGGCGAGGGGATGATCATCCCGGTCGTGGTCACGGTGTACGCCGACCGCTCCTACACCTTCATCACCAAGACGCCGCCGGCCAGCATCCTGCTCAAGAAGGCGGCCGGCCTGGCGAAGGGCTCGGGCGTCCCCAACAAGGAGAAGGTCGGGAAGGTCACGATGGCCCAGGTCGAGGAGATCGCGCGCACGAAGATGCCCGACCTGAACACCGACGATGTCCAGGCGGCGGTCCGCACCGTGCTCGGCACGGCGCGCAGCATGGGGATCGAGGTGACGGCATGAAGAGCCACGGGAAGAAGTACACGGCGGCGCGCAAGCAGGTGCAGGAGAAGCCGGTCACCCTGGACGAGGCCATCCCCCTGGTCCGGAAGATCAAGTACGCCAAGTTCGACGAGACGATGGAGCTCGCCCTGCTGCTCGGCGTCGACCCGAAGCACGCCGACCAGATGGTGCGCGGCACGGTCATCCTGCCGCACGGCACCGGCGGCTCGAAGAAGGTGCTGGTCATCGCCTCGGGCGAGAAGATGAAGGAGGCCGAGAAGGCCGGCGCCGACCACGTCGGCGGGCCCGACATGGTGGCGAAGATCCAGGAAGGCTGGCTCGATTTCGACGCCATCGTGGCCACCCCGGACATGATGAAGGACGTCGGAAAGCTCGGGAAGATCCTCGGCCCCAAGGGGCTGATGCCCAACCCGAAGACCGGAACGGTCACGTTCGACGTCGCGAAGGCGGTGCAGGAGATCAAGGCCGGCAAGGTGGAGTTCCGGGTGGACAAGACCTCGATCATCCACGTGCCGTTCGGCAAGTCCTCCTTCGACGAGAAGAAGCTCCTGGAGAACGCCCGGGCCCTCGTGACGGCCGTCCTGCGCGCCAAGCCGCCGACGGCGAAGGGGAAGTACCTGCGCTCGGCGTACGTGTCGACCAGCATGAGCCCGAGCGTGCGCCTGGACACGGGCAGCCTCGAAGCGCTGGCCTAGGAGACGTCATGAACAAGCAGGAAAAGACCCAGGAAATCGAGGCCCTCAAGGGCCTGCTGCAGGGGACGCCCCCGACCTTCGTCCTGTCGTTCAGCGGCCTGACCGTGAACCAGGTCTCGTCGCTGCGCAAGAAGGTCCGCGCCTCCTCCTCGCGCTACCGGGTGGTGAAGAACCGCCTGGCGCTGCGGGTGATCAAGGGGACGCCGTACGAAGGGCTGTCGCCGCACTTCGAGGGGCCGACGGCGATCGCCTACAGCGTGAAGGACCCCGCCGCCCTGGCCAAGGTGCTGGACGAGTTCACCAAGGACAACCAGGGGCTCCAGGTCAAGGCCGGGTGGGTGGACGGCCGGGTGGTCGACAAGGCCGCGGTGAAGGCCCTCGCCGCGCTCCCCTCGCGCGAGGTCCTGATCGCGCGCCTGCTCGGGGCGCTGAAGTCCCCCATGACGCGCCTGGTCATGGTCCTGAAGGCTCCGCATCGGGACGTGGTGCGGGCCATGAGCGAAATCGCCAAGACGAAAGAGAAGACATCCGGGAGCGCGCCCGAGCCGGGCATCGCACCCGAGACCTAATTCGAGAACGCACTGACTCAGGAGGCCAGAATGCCAGCGATCACGAAGGACGACGTGAAGAACTACCTGAAAGCCGCACCGATGCTCGAGGTGGCCGAGCTCGTGAAGGAGCTCGAGTCGGAGTTCGGTGTTTCGGCCGCCGCCGCCATGCCGATGATGATGGCGGGGGGCGCGGGCCCCGCGGCCGCGGCCGTCGCCGAGGTGAAGGATGCCTTCGACGTCGTCCTGACCGAGGTCGGCGACAAGAAGATCAACGTCATCAAGGTCGTCCGGGAGGTCACCAGCCTCGGCCTCAAGGAAGCCAAGGACCTCGTGGACGGCGCCCCCAAGACGGTCAAGGAGGGCGTGTCCAAGGCGGAGGCCGAGGAGATCAAGAAGAAGTTCGCCGAGGCGGGCGCCAAGGTCGATTTGAAGTAGGGGCGGCCGGCAGCGTGCGGCCGATCCGGATCCAGTTGAAAACCACGTCCAGCCGATCCAGGCGAGCGCCCGGGCGCATCGCCGGGGTGTCCGGCGTCCATGCAAAGAGCGTCACACTCCACCCGCGCTCCGTCAGCCACGGGAGCGTCCGGGGGAAGGGGGTTTCTTGACCGAACTGACGACTGACGAGTCGACGATCCCGTCGAACGGCCACAGCCACGACCGCGACCGTGTCAATTTCTCGAAGATCCACACCGCCATCCCGATCCCGAACCTGATCGAGGTGCAGAAGCGCTCCTACGAGCGCTTCCTGCAGATCTACACGGCGCCTCAGGATCGCGAGGACACGGGGCTCCAGGCCGTGTTCAAGTCGATCTTCCCGATCTCCGATTTCCGGCAGACCTGCTCGCTCGAGTTCGTCGAGTTCACCATCGGCAACTGGGAATGCAAGTGCGGCAAGCTGGAGGGGCTGGAGCACCTGCGCATCGCCTGCGTGAAGTGCGGCAAGAAGACGATCTCGCAGAACCCGAAGGCTCCCCGGCACACCTGCCCCGACTGCGGCTGGGCCAACGAGAACCGCGTCGACCACTGCGAGATGTGCGGCGATCCGGTGTCGCTCAAGTTCAAGTACGACGTCGCCGAGTGCCAGGAGCGGGGCATGCACTTCACGGTGCCCCTCAAGGTGAAGATCCGCCTCGTGGTCTACGAGAAGGAGAGCGAGTCGGGCAACAAGGACATCCGCGACATCAAGGAGCAGGAGGTCTACTTCGGCGAGATCCCGCTCCTGACCGAGAACGGCACCTTCATCATCAACGGCACCGAGCGCGTCATCGTGTCGCAGCTGCACCGCTCGCCGGGCGTGTTCTTCCAGAGCGACGACCAGAAGAAGGTCTGGATGGCGAAGGTCATCCCGTACCGCGGCTCGTGGCTGGAGTTCGAGTACGACGAGAAGGACCTGCTGTACGTCCGCATCGACCGCAAGCGCAAGTTCCTCGGCAGCGTCGTCCTGCGCGGGCTGGGCATGAAGTCGGACGAGGAGATCCTGCGCCGCTTCTATCGCACCGAGAGCATCACCGTCGAGAACAAGAAGCTGTCCTGGCGCGTGTCGCCGGGCCTCGTCGGGCACAAGCCGCGGGCGGACGTCACCGACCGGAAGGGCAAGGAGGTCCTGGCGGCGAAGGGCAAGAAGCTCACCGCCACCGTCGTGGCGGCGCTCGAGAAGGCCGGCGTCGAATCGGTGCCGGTCGACCCGGAGGATCTGGAAGGCGCGAGCGTGCTCGCCGACATCGTGGACATCCGGACGGGCGAGATCCTGGCGGAGGCGAACGAGAAGGTCACCGGCAAGGCGATCGACGAGATCCTGGCCCGCGGCCTCGCCTCGTTCGAGATCTTCTTCCCGGCCGAGTCGGAGATCGGCGCCATCCTCACCGAGACGATCCGCAAGGACCCCGTGAAGACCCCGGAGGAGGCCCTGGTCGAGATCTACCGCCGCCTCCGTCCCGGCGACCCGCCGACGCTCGAGGGATCGCGCACGCTGTTCAACGGGATGTTCTTCGACTCGAACCGCTACGATCTGTCGCGCGTCGGCCGGCTGAAGATGAACACCAAGCTGGGCACCGGGTTCCCGCTCGACCAGCGCGTCCTGACCGTCGACGATTTCGTCCTCGTCCTGAAGTACCTGCTCGGGCTCCGCAAGAACCCGGCCGGCGTGGACGACATCGATCACCTGGGCAACCGGCGCGTGCGCGCCGTGGGGGAGCTCCTCGAGAACCAGTTCCGCATCGGGCTGGTGCGCATGGAGCGGGCCATCAAGGAGAAGATGTCGGTCTACCAGGAAATGACCACCGCGATGCCGCACGACCTGATCAACGCCAAGCCGGTCATGGCGGCCATCCAGGAGTTCTTCGGGTCGTCGCAGCTGTCGCAGTTCATGGACCAGACCAACCCGCTCTCGGAGATCACCCACAAGCGCCGCCTCTCGGCGCTGGGCCCGGGCGGCCTGTCGCGCGAGCGCGCCGGGTTCGAGGTGCGCGACGTTCATCCGACGCACTACGGGCGCATCTGCCCCATCGAGACGCCGGAAGGCCCGAACATCGGCCTCATCTCGTCGCTGTCGTGCTACGCGCGCATCAACGAGTACGGGTTCATCGAGTCGCCGTACCGCAAGGTCGAGACCGGACGCGTCAAGGACTACGAGCGCATCACCGCCAAGGGGGACTCGCACTTCGAGCTGGGCCAGGTCGTGGAGAAGGCCGAGCTGGAGAAGGCGCTCAAGGGGCAGCGCAAGGCCGGCAAGAAGGTGCGCCTGCCCGACCACGAGCCGCACCCCTTCTACCTGACCGCCTGGGAGGAGGACAAGGGCGTCATCGCGCAGGCCAACGTCCGCCTGGACGAGGACGGCCACATCGTCGACGACCGGGTGACCGCCCGGGTCGCCGGCGAGTTCAAGTTCGTGCAGCGCGACGAGGTGCAGTTCATCGACGTGTCTCCCAAGCAGCTCGTGTCCGTGGCGGCGTCGCTCATCCCGTTCCTGGAGAACGACGACGCCAACCGCGCGCTCATGGGCTCGAACATGCAGCGCCAGGCCGTGCCGCTGGTCCGCGCCGAGGCCCCTCTCGTGGGGACCGGCATGGAGAAGATCACCGCCCGGGACTCGGGAGCGGTGGTGCTGTGCCAGCGCGACGGGACGGTGGACAACATCGACTCGCAGCGCATCATCATCCGCGTCTCGGGTGAGGGGTACGGCCTGAAGGGGCGCGAGAACGAGGACTTCGGGGCGGACATCTACAACCTGACCAAGTTCAAGCGCTCGAACCAGAACACCTGCATCAACCAGAAGCCGGTCGTGAAGGTCGGCCAGAAGGTGGCGAAAGGAGACGTCCTGGCGGACGGCCCCTGCACCGACATGGGGGAGCTGGCCCTGGGCCGCAACGTGCTCGTGGCCTTCATGCCGTGGCGCGGCTACAACTTCGAGGACGCCATCCTGGTGTCCGAGAAGCTGGTGACGGACGACTACTTCACCTCGATCCACATCGAAGAGTTCGAGATCGAGGCGCGGGACACCAAGCTCGGACCCGAGGAGATCACCCGGGACATCCCGAACGTCTCGGAGGACTTCCTGAAGGACCTGGACGAGTCGGGAATCATCCGCATCGGGGCCCACGTCCGGCCGGGGGACATCCTGGTCGGCAAGGTGACCCCCAAGGGGGAGACCCAGCTGACCCCGGAAGAGAAGCTCCTCCGGGCGATCTTCGGCGAGAAGTCGGGCGACGTGCGCGACGCCTCGCTCACCACGCCCCCGGGCATCGAGGGGACGGTGGTGGACGTCAAGATCTTCTGCCGGAAGGGCGTCGAGAAGGACGGGAGGGCCCTGCAGATCGAGCAGGACCAGATTTCCCGGATGGAGAAGAACCTGCACGACGAGACCCGGATCCTCAAGGAGGAGAACCGCAACCGCATCACCGAGATCCTCCTGGGCAAGAAGCTGACGGCTCCCCTGACCGAGAAGCGCAAGAAGAAGGAGGTCCTCCCGAAGGGGACCGAGCTCGACCGGGAGGTCATGGCCAAGCTGACGGTCGACGACCTGATGCGCGTGGAGGTCGACTCCAAGAAGGGGGAAGTGGACGAGATCCGCGAGATCGAGGAGCGGACCGAGCGGAAGGTCCAGATCCTGAAGCGCCTGCACGAGGAGAAGATCGCCCAGCTCCGCAAGGGGGACGAGCTGTCTCCCGGCGTCATCAAGCTGGTCAAGGTCTACGTCGCCATGAAGCGCAAGCTCTCGGTCGGCGACAAGATGGCCGGCCGGCACGGGAACAAGGGGGTCATCGCCCGCATCCTGCCGCCGGAGGACATGCCGTACCTCCCGGACGGCACGCCGGTCGAGATCGTCCTGAATCCCCTGGGCGTCCCGTCCCGTATGAACGTCGGCCAGATCCTCGAGACGCACCTCGGCTGGGCGGCGCGCTCCCTCGGGCTGTTCTTCGCGACGCCGGTGTTCGACGGCGCGACCGAGAAGGAGATCAAGGACTACCTCAAGAAGGCCACGCTCCCGTCGACAGGCAAGACGGTCCTGTTCGACGGCAAGACCGGAGAGGCGTTCGACCAGAAGGTGACCGTGGGGTACATCTACATGATGAAGCTGTCGCACCTGGTGGACGACAAGATCCACGCGCGGTCCATCGGGCCGTACTCGCTGATCACGCAGCAGCCGCTGGGCGGCAAGGCCCAGTTCGGCGGCCAGCGCTTCGGCGAGATGGAGGTCTGGGCGCTCGAGGCGTACGGCGCGGCCCACATCCTCCAGGAGCTCCTGACCGTCAAGTCGGACGACGTGTACGGGCGCACCAAGATCTACGAGGCCCTGGTGAAGGGGGAGACCACCGTGGACCCCGGACTTCCAGAATCCTTTAACGTCCTGGTGCGGGAGCTGCAGAGCCTGTGCCTGGATATCGAGCTCCGGGCGGGCCAGCCTGCCGCACCGGGGACTCAGGGAGGAGACGCTCGATGAGACCCTACACCGAAGGGTTCCGCCCGATGAGCAAGAGCTCCCCCTTCTCGGACAAGGCACGCACGATCAACGACTTCGAGTCGATCCGGATCTCCCTGGCCTCGCCGGAGAAGATCCGCTCCTGGTCCTACGGGGAGGTGACCAAGCCCGAGACGATCAACTACCGCACGTTCAAGCCGGAGCGCGACGGCCTGTTCTGCGCCAAGATCTTCGGCCCCGTGACCGACTGGGAATGCCTGTGCGGCAAGTTCAAGAGGATGAAGCACCGCGGCGTGATCTGCGACAAGTGCGGCGTCGAGGTGACCCAGAGCAAGGTCCGGCGCGAGCGGATGGGACACATCGAGCTGGCGTCGCCGGTGAGCCACGTCTGGTTCTTCAAGGGGCTGCCGAGCCGCATCGGCCACCTGCTCGACATCACGCTGCGCGACCTCGAGCGCATCCTGTACTTCGAGGCCTACGTGGTCATCGATCCGGCCGACGCGCCGATCGAGGAGAAGGAGCTCCTCACCGAGGAGCGCTACCGCAAGCTGCGCGAGGAGTTCGGCGACAAGTTCATCGCCAAGATGGGGGCCGAGGCGATCAAGGAGCTCCTGCGGCGCGTCCGGGTCGAGGAGCTGGCGCTCGAGATGCGCGCCCGCATGAAGACCGAGACCTCGGCGCAGAAGCGCCTGAAGTTCGCCAAGAGGCTCAAGGTGGTCGACGCGTTCCGCCGCTCGGGGAACAAGCCCGAGTGGATGATCCTCGACGTCATCCCGGTCATCCCGCCCGAGCTGCGGCCGCTCGTGCCCCTCGACGGCGGCAGGTTCGCCACCTCGGACCTGAACGACCTGTACCGCCGGGTGATCAACCGCAACAACCGGCTGAAGAAGCTCCTCGAGCTGCGCGCTCCCGAAGTCATCATCCGGAACGAGAAGCGGATGCTGCAGGAGGCGGTGGACGCCCTGTTCGACAACGGGCGCCGCGGCCGGGTCCTGCGCGGCACCAACAACCGCCCGCTCAAGTCGCTCTCCGACACGCTGAAGGGGAAGCAGGGGCGCTTCCGCCAGAACCTCCTCGGCAAGCGCGTCGACTACTCGGGCCGCTCGGTCATCGTGGTCGGCCCCGAGCTGAAGCTGCACCAGTGCGGCCTGCCGAAGAAGATGGCGCTCGAGCTGTTCAAGCCGTTCATCTACAACAAGC
>DATNEZ010000127.1:0-4029 GCA_035606645.1 Binatia bacterium | reverse complement strand
CGGCTCGAGCTCAAGGTCCTGCGCACCCGCGGCGACGAGGTCGTGTGCCGGGTGGTCACGGGCGGGCTCCTCCTCGAGCACAAGGGGATGAACCTACCGCGGACGTCCCTCAGCGACGTCTCCCTGACCTCCAAGGACCGGGCCGACCTGGCGTTCGCGCTGCGCCAGGGGGTGGACTACGTAGCGATCTCGTTCGTGCGCTCGGCGGACGACGTGAGGCGCGTGCGCCGCCTGGCGGCGGAGCAGGGCCGCGACGTCGCCCTGATCGCCAAGCTCGAGGTGCGCCAGGCGGTGGAGCGGCTGGGGGACATCCTCGAGGTCGCAGACGGCGTGATGGTGGCGCGCGGCGACCTGGGGGTCGAGGTGCCCCTCGAGCGCGTGCCGATCCTGCAGAAGACGATCCTCAGGGAGGCGAACCGGGCGGGAGTGATCGCCATCACCGCGACCCAGATGCTCGAGTCCATGGTTGCCCAGCCGCAGCCGACGCGGGCCGAGGCCTCCGACGTCGCCAACGCCATCTTCGACGGCACGGACGCCGTGATGCTCTCGGCCGAGACCGCCAGCGGCCGTTACCCGGCCCGCTCCGTGGCGGTCATGGATCGGATCATCCGGGAGGCCGAGACGGTGGAGCTGCGGCCGGACACGCGGATGGAGGCGTCGCCCGGCGCGAACCGCGAGGTCCAGGCGGTCGCCCATGCTGCGAGCGACGCCGCCCGGCAGTGGCAGGCGCGGGCCATCGTGGTGTACACCCAGACCGGCTCGACCGCCCGCATCCTCTCGAAGCTCAAGCCCCCGTGCCCGATTCTCGCCTTCGCCCCCTCCGAGGCGGTGCGCCGGCGCATGGCCCTCTACTGGGGGGTCCTGCCGATCCACCTGGCCTTCTCGAGGAACACCGACAGGATGCTGCGGCAGGGGGAGCGTGCGCTCCTCCAGGCGGGCCTGCTCAAGAAGGGGCAGCGGGTGGTGGTGGTCTCGGGCACGTCCCCGAAGGCGGGGGCCACGAACATCATGAAGCTGCACCGGATGGGGCAGCGGCTGTAGTCCCGGCGCCGGCGCCCGCCGGCGGTCCTAGCGAGCGCGGGGTGTCCGCGCGCGCGGGTACGATCCCAGGACGCGCACGAAGTCGCATACTTCCTGAAGATGCCGCAGGGCGTTCCGGCAGCGCTCGTCCCGCGGCGATCCCTCGAAATCGACGTGGAACACGTACTCCCACGGGCGGCCAGCCATGGGACGAGACTCGATCTTCAGGAGGTTGATGTCGCGCAGCGCGAACACGCCCATGCAGCGGAACAGCGCCCCCGGCACGTGCTGTGCTGTGAACAGCAGGGAGGTCTTGTCCGGCTTGCGCAGGGGCCGGCCATCGCGGGACAGGAGGAAGAAGCGCGTGAAATTGGCCCGGTGGTCCTCCAGCCCTTTCTTCAAGATACGCGCGCCGTACAGTCGGGCGGCGATCTCCGAGGCGATCGCCGCGGCGTCGCGCGCTCCCTCCTCGCGCAGCAGACGGACGCTCCCCGCCGTGTCGTAGGTGGCGGTGCGCGTCAGCCGGGGGTGCCTCTTGAAGAATTCCTCGCACTGCGCCAGCGCCACCGGGTGGGAGTACACGCGCCGCACCTCCCGGAGCCGGACCCCCGGAAGCGCGATGAGGCTGTGCGACACGCGGATGATCGCCTCTCCGACGACCTGCAGCGGGGAATCCAGAAGGAGGTCGTACACCCGGTTCACGGAGCCCGCGATGGTGTTCTCGACCGGGGCCAGGGCGTAGCGGCAGCGTCCCCGCTCGGCCGCCCGGAACAGCGCGTCGAAGTCGCGGCAGGGGAGGATCTCGACTTTCGGGCCGAAGAGGGAGCGCGCGGCCAGCTCGGAGAAGGCGCCGCGCTCTCCCTGGATGGCGACCCGGGCGGAGCGCGGACGGCTCACGGCCGGCGCCCGGTGCCCTCCGCCAGGGCCTTCTCGAGGCGCCGCTCGAACACCTTCGAGGCGCTGAAGTCCTCGAGCTGGAGCCTCCGGGCGGGGTCCTCAGGAAGGGCGTCGGCCGGCACCAGGCCGACGATCTCGCTCGAGCCGACGGCCACGCCCCGCTCCGCGGCCAGGTCGCGCACCCGATCGAAGATGGTCTGGAGGGACGTGGTCCTGAAGTCGGTCATGTTCATCGACACCTGGGCGACCCCGCGGTCCTCGAGCATCACCCCCATCGCCTTGACGCAGGGAAGGCCGCCGCTGCTCTCCCTGACGGTCCGGGCGATGGTCTTCGCGAGGTCGAGGTCGTGGGACGCCAGGTTGATGTTGTAGGCGATCAGGAACTCGCGCGCCCCCACCGCCACGCAGCCGGCCGTCGGGTGCACGCGGTCCGGCCCGAAGTCGGGCTTCCAGAGCGGGTCCCGGATCTTGTCCGCGAACCCTTCGAACTCCCCCTTGCGGATCTCCGCCAGGTTCCGGCGGTTCGGGGCGGTCGCCGCCCTCTCGTACAGGTAGACGGGAAGCCCGTGGCGGTCGGCGAGGGCGGCCCCCAGCTCGCGCGCCAGTCGCACGCAATCCTCCATGCCCACGCCGCGGATCGGGATCAGGGGGATGACGTCGACCGCCCCCATGCGCGGGTGCCCTCCCCGGTGATTGCGCAGGTCGATGCGCTCGACGCAGGCCGCGACCATCGACTCCAGGGCCGCGCGCACCGCGGCGGGGTGTCCGGCGAGCGTCAGGACCGAGCGATTGTGATCCGGGTCGGACGAGACGTCGAGACGCGCGACCTGTCCGCCGCCGGCGGACGCGTCGACGATCGCCTCGACCACCTCGCGCCGCCGGCCCTCGCTGAAGTTGGGGACGGTCTCGACGAGCGGCGAGGCCGGGCCCGCGGGGCGGCCCTCGGGAGCCATTTCAGGTCGCCTCGGACGAGGAGCTCCCCAGGGCCTCCACCAGCTTGACGGGGTTGCGCCCGAGGGTTCCCTCCCAGTCGGCGGCCAGCCGCGCCGCCGGGCAGCCCCCTTCTCCTCCGAGACGCCGGTCGAGCAGGCCGAGGTACTCCGACTCCTCCGGGCAGCCCTGGTTGTTCAGGCCCTGGCGGGCGAGGCGGACGATCTCGATGAGCAGGTCCCGCGCCACCACCGTGCCGCGCGGTGCCGCATCGCCGCGCGCGGAGCCCGAGGCGGCGAGGCGCGCGGCCGGCCCGACGCGGCAGACGTCGTCCAGCAGGCGCTCGCGGTCCTTGAAGGCGAGATCGCGGACCAGCTCCCAGGCGTGGCGGCGCGACGCGCCGTCGTAGAGGATCCCCTTGAGCAGCGCCGCGATGGCGAGGCACGAGGCGGGCTCGCCCGAATCCATGCCGCGCACCTCGATGTATTTCTTCAGCCGCACCTCGGGGAACAGCGTCGAGAGGTGCACCTCCCAGTCGGCCAGCGTCGGGCGCGTCCCGTCGAGCCCTTTCTTGATGAACTTCCGGAAGGACATCCCGCCCGATGGAAGATACTCCTCGCCGCGCACGACGAAGAACATCGGCACGTCGAGGGCGTAGTCGAGATAGTCGGAGAATCCGGCCCGGTCCTTGAACACGAACGGGAGGAGCCCGCAGCGGTCCGGGTCGGTGTCTCGCCAGGCCCAGGCGCGGTAGGACATGAAGCCGTTGAGCCGCCCGTCGCTGATGGGGGAGTTGGCGTACAGGGCCGTCAGAAGCGGCGAGATCCCCATGGCGGTGCGCAGCTTGTCGGCCGCGTCGATCTCGCTGGCGTAGTCCAGGTTCACCTGGATGCCGCAGGTCTGCTTCATCATGACCAGGGCGCGGCTGCCGCGGCGCGGCAGGTACTCGCGCATGACGGCGTAGCGTTTCTTCGGGATGAAGCCGATCTCGTCGAGAGGGGTGAACGGCTGCACGCCGATCCCGAGCCAGGTGATGCCGTGGGGACGCGACGTCTCCTCGACCTCGGATACGAAGCCCATGAGCTCGTTCCGGAGCGAGCCCAGGTCCCGGTGCACCGCCCCCGACAACTCGAGCTGCGCCCCCGGCTCGAGGGTGATGCGCGTGCCGCCCTTCGTCAAGCC
>DATNEZ010000624.1:0-3140 GCA_035606645.1 Binatia bacterium | reverse complement strand
CGCGAGGGTCGGCTTCAGCCGGATGGCGATCGTGCCGGCGTAGTCGTCCCCCGGCGGCTCGGCGAAGGCGTCGGGGGCGTTGACGTTCCCCGGGTTGGGGGCGAACGCCAGCGGCAGGCCGGAGCGCCCCTTGGTCTGACGGTTGACGCCGACGCGGTCGTTCCCCAGCTGGCCGTCGAGCTGCAGCAGGAGAGGGAAGTCGGGCTCCGGCGGCGGGGTCAGGCCGGCGAGGCTCGAGTTGAAGGTGAACGTGCCGTTGCCGTTCCCCTTGTAGCGATAACGGGTCGCGGCGGGGGACGCGCCGGCCGGATCGGCCGACAGGAAGACGTCGAAGTCGAGCACCCCGTCGAGCGGCGCCACCAGGTCCGCCACCGTGAGGCCGGCCACCAGCTCGTCCGGGTTGCCGATCGCCAGGGAGGGACCGAAGTTGAACTTGCCGGCCCCCGTTCCGACCAGCGTCCCCACGCGGCTGTGGCGCGTGCCGGCGCCGTCGACCGTCTCGTACGCCACCAGCAGATCGAAGATCCCGTTGCCGTCGAAGTCTCCGCGCTTCAGCGTGCGCGCGTGATCCCCCAGGGCCCAGCGCACAGGCGAGCGGAACGTGCCGTCGGCGTTGGCGTACTCGATCTCGACCGTCCCGTGCAGCGGCACGATGGCGAGAGACGGCTGCGGCAGGAGGGCCGCGAGAGCAGCCAGCGCAACCAGGCCGAGGCGCAGGGGCGGTCTCATGGCGCCACCGCCGTCGCCGGTCCGTAGCGGAACTCGAACTCTCCCCGCGTCCCCAGCCGGATGACCGTGTAGGTGTAGGAGAGCCCCTGCTCCACGTCGGCGTCGCGGTAGCCCAGCTGCGTCGGGTCGGCCGCCTGCAGATCGCAGCCGAACGGCGGAGAGACCTGCTGCCAGCGCACGGCGGCCCCGCGCCTGCGGAAGACGATGAACGGCCGGGCGTTGCCGCCGGCGCAGCCGTCCGGCTGCGCGGTCCAGGAGAGGCTCATCTGCCCCGCCGCCGGCACGAGCGTCAGCGTGGCGAGCGGCCCCTCGAACCGGTAGTTGTCGCTGCGGAAGATCGGCCAGTCGAGCACGCCGTCCCCCGGCTGCCAGCCGTCCCAGACGTACGGGATGCTCAGCCCCTCCGCGGCGCTCCAGCCGATGCCGACCAGGCGCAGCACCAGGTCCTTCACGTCCGGCAGGTCGACCCGCATCACGTACAGCGCCTCGACGTCGTTGTAGTAGAGATAGGTGGGCGGCGGTGTCGGCGGCGGGTTGGTGCCGATCGGGATCACCTGGCTCAGCGGCTTGGCGGTCGGCAGCAGCGTCCACTGCGGCGGGGTGACGCTGGTGTCGGGCGGCCCCGCGAGGCTCGAGGGGTGGTAGTGCGTCACGAGCTGCTCGGGTGGTGGAGGATTGGCGTCGTCCTGCCCCTTGTTCCGGACATAGAGGGCGAAGCCGAGGAGCGCCTCCGGCTTCAGCGAGCGGAAGGTGATGTCGACGCGGCCGATCGACTCGTCCACGACCGCCACCGAGACAATGCGCGGCGGCGGGATCGGGTGCTTCCCCTTGAGGATGAACGCGACCTTGTTGGAGAGGGGGCCGAAGTTCATGCTGGTGTCGAACGGCCGGACGGCGGACCAGATCTTCGTGTCGATCAGCGGCGCGAAGTCGAGCGGCACGTCGGGGGCGCTGAAGTCGGCCCCCGGAAGGTACGCCTGGTCGTCGAACGATCGAAACAGCCTGCAGCCGAAGGTGTCCCCCTGGTGGCTGCACCCGAGCCTCGGGGCGCAGCGGGCCGGGTCGGAGATGATGATCCGATCGCCGCCGGCCGCCACCCAGCGCGCGTCGGCGCCCCGGTCGTCGCATCCTGCGCCGATCGTCCCCGGCGGGCGGGTGCAGCAGGTGCCGGTCAGGATCGAGGCGGGGGGCGGGACGATGTCCCGCGGCACGCACGGCACCCAGGCGCTGAAGCCGCTGGCGTTCCCGGCGACGTCATACGCCTTCGCGGCGTAGAAGAACGTCTTGCCGGCGTCGGCAGGGGTGAGCCACGGATCGGTGAAGAGCACCTGGTCTCCCGAGACCGGCTGGGAGATCTCGACGAGAAACTGGCTGTCGGCGGGCGGCACAACTTTCTTGGACGGATCGAGGCTGGCCCGCGGCACCCCCTGGGCCGAGCGGTACAGCCGGTACTTCACCGTGTCGTCCGCCGGGCCCGCGTTCCGCCGCCAGGAGATCTCGCAGGTCTCGTGGGTCGTCCCCTGCGCCACCCGCTGTGACTCCATGCCGTAAGGGGCCTCGGGGGCCAGCCGGTCGCGCGCCTGGCAGGGAACGACGTTCGAAGGGGCGCCGTACTGCCCGAGGAGATTGCGCGCCAGGACCTGGTAGCAGTACCACTCGTCCGGGACGAGGGGGGCCGCGGGGGTGTCGGCGCCGTCGTCGCCGAAGTGGAACTCCTGGATCCAGTCGAAGACGGCGCGCAGCTGATCGGGCGTCAGGGCGTTGAGGTCGGCGATGTTGTGCGGAGAGGCCAGCGCCAGCTCCGGGTACTGGCGGCTGCGGAACTGCTCGATCGTCTTGCCGGCGACGTTGTTGGGCAACGCCGCGTCCCGCCCGCCGGCGTGGCAGCCGGCGCAGTGCGCGGCGAAGTCCTGTGCCCCCTGCCGCGCGGCGCCGGCCGAATCGTGAATGACCGGGAACTGGTTCGCCCGCACCACCCCGGGCAGGCCCGGAGCGATCGGCGGACAGGTCTGGTTCGGCAGGCGCCGGGCGCGGAGGACGTCGTAGCCGACGCTGTACTCTCCGGCGGCCGCGGCCGGCTCGCTCCAGCGCAGGAACGCCGACAGGTGGCCGCGCGCGTCCCCCATGTCGACACAGGCGGCGCTGGCCGCCGAGATCGGCGGCGGAGTGCCGGCGGTCGCGACCGCCGACCCCAGGCGCTCGACACGGAAGCCCTGCGGATCGAGCCCCCACACTTCGTAGACGTAGGTCGCGCCGGGCAGGACCGTCTCGTCCAGCCATCCCAGGCCGAAGGCGAGGGCGGCGCCGTAGTTCTGATCGGGGAGCAGCTTCGCCTGTCCCTTGGCGGCGCCGGTGACGCCCGGCTCCTGCATCGCAAGGAGGGCGCCGGCATAGCCGGGACCGAGGCTCGC
>DATNEZ010000622.1:0-2048 GCA_035606645.1 Binatia bacterium | reverse complement strand
TGCCGGAATCGAGGACCGCCACGGTGACTCCCGTGCCGTCCAGGGGCTGCAGCTGGCCATCCGCAAAGACCTGGATGCTGCTGGCGAGCGCGGCCCCGGTCGTGATCTCGAGATGGCTGGCGACGCTCTTCACTTCTCTGTCAGGAGAGATGTAGTCCACACCCTCGACCTCGGCGAGGGCGCCGATGGCCTCCAGGGGGACGTCCGCCACCATCTGTTCGATGTTCCTGTAGTGCCGCTGAGGCGTGCCCCCGAGCTCCTGGATGCGCTTCGTAACGTAGGCGAGATCCGCCCCCTTCAGCTGGACGATCAGGCGGGTCGGGGGAGCCGGGGAGCCCGTCTGCATCTGCTGAGCCAGGTCGGGGGCGATGCCTGCCTTGCCACTCCGGGCGGCCTGGGCGGGAGCGAAACCAAAGGCAATCAGGAGGAGGATCGCGAGCGAGAGGGCGACGCCGCGGAAGTGCCCCTTCTTGCCGGCGGACGTGAATAGAGTCTCTCGCTGCATTGGACCTCCTAGTTTTCGACGGGACCTTCAACCGATTCCCGTCGGCAACCCGGCTGTCTCTGAGAGACCCGCGGCTTTCCGTCCCACCCTCGCGAGTGGTTTGGCCTTCACTACCGGTCGCCCGTACTAGAGCAACCGATGTGCCATCACCCGGACGGTGCCCGCAGTCGCCAACCGAACAGACACGTAAAATATTTAAATACATTGCTTTAAGTCGCATATGGACCGCTGTTATCAGGCTCTCGACACCGGAAATTTGGATCCAGAGACCCCCTGGCCGAATGAGCGGATCCCCGACACGACCGAGTCGAAGATTCGACGGATTGGTGGAATCGACACGGATTATGTGAAGTGGAATCAATAGTTTAGACGATGTGTCCAGCCTACGTCGGTGGCCGGCGCGACATGTCGGGCTGCTGGCCAGGCGATCGCGGTTCTTGACCCGGGGAATCGGCCCGGGCTATGATCTGCCGCACTTCGGACCTTTGGCCCGCCCCTCGAGGAAAGACGCCCAGAATGGAAATTGCGTGGTTCAAGAAAATCCGCAAGCCGAAGCAGCCGGTCGAGCATAAGCGGATCCAGGTCCCGGAGGGACTCTGGGTCAAGTGCAGCGGCTGCAAGGAAATCATCTACAAGAAGGAAGTCCTCAGAAACGCCAACGTCTGTCCCAAGTGCAAGTACCACTTTCGGATCTCGGCCCGCGAGCGCCTGACTGCCCTGTTCGACGACGGCCGGTACCAGGAGGTCGACACCGACATCTACTCGGTCGACCCGCTGAAATTCCGGGACATCAAGGCGTACCGTGACAGGCTGAGGGAATACCGCGAGAAGACCGGCCTCAACGACGCGGTGATCAATGCCCGCGGGACGATGGGCGGCGTCCCGGTCATGATGGCGGTCATGGAATACGGCTTCATGGGGGGCTCGATGGGGTCGGCGGTCGGCGAGAAGGTCACCCGCGCGGTCGAGCGCGCCCTGGACGAGCGCATCCCCCTGGTGGTCATCTGCTGCTCCGGCGGGGCCCGCATGCAGGAGGGGGTGCTGTCCCTCATGCAGATGGCCAAGATCTGCGCGGCGCTGGCGAAGCTGCACGCGGCCGGCGTCCCCTTCATCTCGGTCCTCACCGATCCGACCACAGGCGGAGTCACCGCCTCGTTCGCCATGCTCGGGGACCTGAACATCGCCGAGCCCAAGGCGCTCATCGGCTTTGCGGGGCCCCGGGTCATCGAGCAGACCATCCGGGAGAAGCTCCCCGACGAGTTCCAGCGCTCCGAGTTCCTGGTCGAGCACGGGATGCTCGATTTCATCGTCGAGCGGCGCGAGATGCGCGACGTCCTGGTAAGGTGCCTGAAGTTCCTGTTCAACGCCGAGGCCCTCGCGGCAACGACCCCCTCGGCCGGGCGGTCCGACGAGCCGTCGACCGGACCGGGCTCGGGGATCGAAGCCGCCTCGTCCGGCCAGGGAGGGGCCGCCTCCTCCCGGACAGGGAAGGCGCGCGAGCCGCTGCCCTTCCCCTCTCCATTCGCCGCCCGAAGCAAGATCA
>DATNEZ010000603.1:0-2740 GCA_035606645.1 Binatia bacterium | reverse complement strand
ATGGCGAACTCGGGGGCGGCGATCCCCGCACCGTTCTCGGCGACGAAGCCCCCTTCGTAGCCGACCAGGGTCGCATCGAAGTTGCGCACCGGGCCGGCCACAGTGACTCCCTCCAGGGTGCAGACGCCGACGGAGCCGCACTCGGCGCTGGCCTGGCACGGGGCGCCCGGCGTCGGGCCCAGAGTGCACACGCCGGGGACCGCCTCGCCGGGGCGCGGGAACTTCAGCAGGTCGGGGGGCGCCACCGGGATGGGGGACGCGCTGTCCGGGTTGGTGTTCTGCGTGTATCCGGTGAAGCCGCTCTCCCCGCCTCCGTCGAACGGCGTGCCGCCGTTCGGATCGACGAACGGGCCGAAGGTCCGCTGGCGCGGAATGACGCTCGCCGGGTCGATCCCCTCGCCGCCGGAGAAGTACTGCCGGGTGGTCGACAGGGCGAACACGTTGTACGGCCAGCCGCCTCCCCGGCGCGCGTAGTACGTGTCGAGCTGCTGGCAGAGCAGGCAGTTGACGGTGTCGAGATCGACGTTGTTGTCGATGTTGATCCCGCCGCCGAAATACGCCGCATTGACCACCTGCAGGTTCAGGTTGGCGCCGAAGCGCTGGAACTCGACGCCGTAGGCGAATCCGCGGGAGTCGGCGTTCTGGTTGACCTTGGCGATGATCGGCGAATGCAGCACGTCGAACGTCAGCTCGGCGCGAGCCTCGGTCGCACCGTTATTCGGGATGGCGTGGTTGTCGCATGCGGTTGCCCCGGGTCCCGGGGTCGCGGCGTTCCCGTCTCCCGTGTGCCACATGCCGTACACGCCGTTCTGGCTTGTCTGGAAGCCGCACAGACCGGAGGTCTTGTACTCCCACATCGGATTGGCGGAGATGTTGAAGGAGGTGCTGCCCGGATGGCGGACCGGCGCCCACCCGCCGTTGTTCCCGTCGAACCTCCAGGGCACCCGGTCGCCGCTCGACGGGCCGGAGCCCGAAGCCAGGATGCCGCGGTCCAGCGTGCCGTTCGGGATGATGTCCGCCTCGATCGTGTCCAGGACACCGTTGTTGTTCAGGTCCTCGCCGAGGATGTTGGTGACCGTGGGCGTCCCTGCGATCGTCGTGCCGGGGACGAACATGGACGAGAAGGTCACGTCCTCGTCGGCCAGCACGAACAGCTTGAACGGATCGACCACGTCCGGCCGGTCGATGACCAGGTTGCGGTTCAGGTCGCGCAGCTCGCGCCCTCCCGCAGGGAAATCGGTCGAGTAGTGCCGGGTCTCGCGGTCGGCGTTGATGGCGTGCGCGAAGGAGTACGACTGGCGGTTCAGCCTCTGGCCGCTGCTGAGCGAGTCGAGGCTGAGGGTCATCGTAACCTGGCGGCTCGGAATGGGCAGGCCGTTGGCCACGGCGGGATCGACGAAGACGTGGAAGAAGACCCCATTGGTGCCTCCCGGCGGGATCCGCCCGATGTTCCGGGGCGAATCGAGGACCCGGATGGCCGCCGCGCCCGGACCCGAAGGCGTGAGCGTGGCCACGACGTCCGCGTAGTCGTCGCCGCCGATCAGCCCGCGGCCGCGGTTGCTGAGGGCGACGCCGTAGGTCACCGTCTCCCCCGCGTCGAGGAACTCGTCGTCGTCGCAGCCGTTGGCGAGCTGGTTCTGGTCGCCGATCACGTGGTTCCCCAGGATGGCGAAGTACCCGGGGATGAAGTTCGGCGAGCAGTTCACCTGGCCGCCGGCGGAAACCGCCGTCTGCCCTGCCGGGGAGTAGGTCGCGACCACCTGCATGCCGGTGTCCGCCTCCAGGATGCCGTTGTTCGGGACGGGGGCGCTCGACAGGCGGACCGGGACGCCGGTGGAGTTGGTGACTCCTGTCGAAGCCCCGGCGTTGAAGGCGACGCCCGCCTCCGTGTCGACGGTCGTCCCCGCGGCGTTCCTGACCGAAAATGTCGTCGAGGCGGTGGAGCGTGCCGCCCCGGCGCCGGCGGTGGAGTCGTAGATCGAAGCCGTGGCGCTGTCGGAGCAGAAGTACCGGATCTTGTCGAGCGAGATGCTGCTGGCCGGGAACGCGGACGGACCGCGCGACGGCGCGGCCTCTGCCAGGACGACCGGCCCGGCCACGACCAGGGCGTAGGTCTGGCCGCCCAGGTCCAGCAGGCCGTTGGCGTTGGTGTCCTCGCCCGCGTCCAGGCGGCGGTTGCCGTTCAGATCCTCGTCCGGCCCGCCGATGGTGATCGATCCGGGGGTCGTGCCGCCCGCGCCGCGCTTCACGGTCACCTGCCAGTTCCCCAGGTAGAGGGTCGAGTCGGCGAAGTTCCGGTCCGCGTTCGGGTCGGAGTTGAGGTGGAACCCTTCCTGCGGGTTGCGGGAGTCGTGGATCTCGCCGGTGGCCACCGGACGGGCCAGCGACCACTGGTCGGTGATCGGATTGTTGTGGCCGCCATTGTAGACGTTGCCGTCGTAGGCCAGGTTGTCGGCCGCCGAGCCGGCGGGGCAGGTGGTGACACCGTCCGGATGCAGGTCGCCCGGGGCCAGGCAGTTGTCGGGGCCCGGCGACGTGACGACCAGGTCGAGGTCGTTCACCAGCGGTCCGCCGCCGCCCGGGGCCGACGGGATGTCGGTCCATGCCAGACCGATGACCAGCTCGCTCCGGAGAACGGCCAGCCCGCCCCCTGCGCCGATGACCGTCCGCGGGCTCCCCACGCGGAACCTGTGGGTCTGGGACGTGTGTGTGTTGTCGATCGGCGCCTCGCCGGTGGCGA
>DATNEZ010000599.1:0-12555 GCA_035606645.1 Binatia bacterium | reverse complement strand
AAATCGATGGCGCTGACGACGCCGTGGTTGTCGTAGTAGCCGCCGTCTCCCAGGTGGTAGGCCGTGTCGTCCGGAATGATCCCCGCGGCCGGTCGCGCCATCGGGCTGACGAAGGGGAAGGTGGCGGAGAGCCGCACCGCGGTGGCGATCGGCACGTCGGTGCCGGGGTGGGCGTCCAGGAAGTTCTTCACCCGCCACACGGAGGCGCCCGGGCCGTCCCCGGGGGCGCACGGTGGGGATCCCTCACCCATGCCCCGGGGATGCGCCATGCTCATCGGCGCCAGCAGCAGGCGCTCGCCGGTCTCGGCCTCGGTGGTGTTGAAGATCTGCACCGGGCGACGGCCCAGCCGCGCGTCGTCCGCCCAGCGGGCGAGCGTGGCGTCCTTGTCCTGCATGCGCCTCATCCACGACTGCTCCAGCGCCCAGCCCCGGTCGCGCCTCTCGTCCAGGATGTGCAGTCCCTGCCAGATGTCGCGATAGACGATCCCCCACGCGGTGGCATAGAGGCTCGATCGGCCGGCCTGGTCCCTGAGCCTTTCGAGATCGACCCGTTCCTCGGGGGCCCGTCCGTTCCGGTAGGCGTCGACGAAGTAGAGCGCCCCGAGACCGCCGCCGGAGACGGTGCTCAGAAGGACCAGCGAGTCGCCGAATCGCGGCGTGGCCTCCTGCAGCCGCGTGAGGACCTCCGCCGTCCAGCGTGCCGCGGTGATCCCGCCGCCGCTGGCGGTCACGACGACGAGGACGGGAGACGGTCCGGGGGCCCGCTTCGCCCGCCAGGCCTCGTACACCTGCTCGGGACTCGGCGGGGCGGAGACGGGGGCCGGTGCGGCCGCCACGCGCGTCACGGTGTAGTAGTGGTCGACGCCCGACAGCCGGTAATCCAGGGCCGTCAGGGCGGCGATCACGAGGAGCACCGGCACGCGGTACGAATCGAGGAACGCCGCCGCCACGGTCAGGGCGAGTCCGACGATGACCGCCAGGATCAGGATGAGCAGGAGCGACGGCCCGCCCGAAGCCCAGATGGGATGAAAGCACCAGTAGCCGGTGAAATAGAGGACATACCACAGGACCAGGAACCCGACGGCGCCCCGCGCGCGCGACAGAAGCGTCGCGGGGGCCGCCGTCCGGGCACGCCCCAGGAGGAATCGCTCCGGGGTCTCCTTCGGGTTCATGTTCCTGAGCTTCTTCATGGCCCACTGGTGCGGGGCTTCCGGGCGATGCGTCACCCATGTGGCCGACAGGGGGCGCGCCAGGCGGGCGCTCAGGAAGCGCAGGGCGAAAGCCGCGCCGATCCCCACGCCGGCGCACCAGACATTCTTCAGCAACCGTCCCGCGTCCCGGCCCAGCAGGACGGCACCACCGTCCCTCGCCAGGGGGGCGGACTTCCACACGACCACGGCGATCAGGAACACGGCAAGCAGCAGGAACAGGGCGGGGCGGTAAGTCCACCGGTCGTGCTCGGGAAACCGGCAGGCGCGGTAGATCTGGTGCGTCCAGAACCGCGGGCGGGTCCGCAGCCAGCGCCACGGGTTCTGCGAGCGGCGCTCCTCCGGCGTTCGGGGGTGCGCCGGCTGCCGGCCGAACCGCGGGGTGCTGCGATAGAACCCGAGCCGGGCCTTGTAGGGAATCCAGTCAAGAAGCAGCGCGATCGAGAACATGACGATCCAGGCCGCGAGCGTCGCGACCAGGGCGACGAGCGAGATGTGCCATGGCCCGAGCACCGCCAGGTTCCCGATCATGTCCCTGGCGAACGTGACCAGCGCGGCCGGCAGGATCAGGCCGATGAACAGCCCGAGCAGGATCGGGAATCGGCAGAAGAACAGGTACTGGACCAGGAAGAACCGCTTCTGCAAGTGCCGGACGAGCAGGAGGACGGCGACGACGGTCGCGACGCCTGCGAACGGCATCACGAGGGGTCCTTGTCCGCCGAGGGCAGGTCCTCCTCGATGGCACGGATGATGCCGTTGGCGACGAAGATCCTGTTGCGGGCACGCCCCGTGGCCTCGGTGAGGATCCCGGCGCGAACGAGCTTGCCGATGTTCTGGGAGGCGGCCCGCTGCGTCACTTTCAGCTGCCTGGCCGCTCCGGGCACCGTGATGGCAGGGTGATGGAACAGCCCGTCGACCAGTTTGAGGAGCAGTGCCGACGAGCGGGCGCGCTGAAGGCCGGTCTGATACTCATCGCGCAGCGCACGCAACCGGGCCGCGCGCTGGATCGCATCGAGCGATTGTTCGAGGACCCCCGACAGGAAGAACTGCACCCACGGCTCCCATTGACCCTTCTGGCTGACGGCGAGCAGGAGACGATAGTAGTCCTGGCGATGCCGCTCGAAGAACGCGCTCAGGTACAGGAGCGGCGACGGAAGGACCTTCCACTCGCAGAGCAGCAGGCTGACGAGCAGGCGTCCGATCCTGCCATTGCCGTCGAGGAAGGGATGAATCGCCTCGAACTGGTAGTGAATCATCGCGAGACGCACCAGCATCGGCAGGTCGCTCGGAGCATGCAGATGCCTTTCGAGGGCGCCGAGCGCTGCATGCATCTCGGGGACCGGCGGAGGAACGAGGATGGCGTCGTTCAGCTTGCTGCCTGCAGGTCCGATCCAGTTCTGGGATCGACGGAACTCGCCCGGCGTCAGGTGCGACTCACGCACTCCCGTCATGAGGATGCGGTGCATTTCACGGATGAGTCTCAGGCTGAGGGGCAGCTCGCGTTTCGGGTCGAGGGCGGCCTCCATCGCCCTGACGTAATTGGCCACCTCTCGCACGTCGGTCGCCCTGGCGGGCAGGGAGGGGGCCGCCTCGAAGAAGAAAAGATCCGAGAGTGAGGCCTGCGTCCCCTCGATCCGGCTCGACAGGACGGCCTCGCGTCGGATGAACGGATGGATCAGCAGGTAGGGGTTGGGAAGCGTTGCGCCGACGCCGGCCAGGCGCCCGATCGCTCGCTCCGCTTCAGAGAGTTGGAGGATATGGGATCGGTCGAGATCGAGTTGCGGCGGGAGGGGGTTGGGCACGAAGGCCCAATACCCGGTCTGCGCCCGAACCAGTTTTCCTGCCCTATCTGACTGAAAAGCCTCATTTTGCATCTTGCGATACCAAAGTGCCCCAATTGCAGGCCAATGATACTTTCAGGGCTGATTGTATCGCAAGAGATTGCGAATTGGGGGGCTACTGGAAGTCCCTTGGGATCTTGTCCTCCCAGGTCTTCTCGCGGACCAGGGTGCCGTCCTTGAGGAGGCGGCGGACGTAGGTGTAGTAGAAGTTTTCGCGATCGCTCTTGAAGGTCAGGCGGGCCTCCCAGCGCAGGGTGCGATCGGAGAGCTTCACCGTCGTGCTGTACTCCCCGGTGACCGAGGTGGCCTCGGGGTGATCGTCCTGGGCCTCGTGGGTGATCGACTCCGTGGTCTGCTCGGTCCCCCAGGGGTACTTCGAGCCGCCGCCATTGGTGGCGACGATCCTGGCGGCGTGGCGCGGCGGCATGCGCTCGATCGAGGCGATCTCCCCGTACCCTGAGGTGGTGCCGGCGTCCAGGGTGCCGAAACCCGCGAGCGGAGGCCCATCCTCCTCCGGCGGGAGGAATTTCGGCACGGGGCGATCGCCGGGCGGGACGACGGGGAGGATCAGCCGTGACGGAGAGTCCCCGCCGATGTACACGCCGGTGCTCATCTTGAAGGGGGTCGGCCAGATCATCGGCCACTGGGCGTTGCTCACGGCGAGGCGGATGCGGTGCCCCTTCTGGAACACCCAGGAGGTGAAGTGCAGCTCGATGTCGAGCGGCACGACCTGGCCGGGCTCGAGCGGCTTGGGATTGCGCGCCGACTCGCGGTGCGCGCCGTTGAAGCCGGCGCCGGCGACCAGGGTCACGCTGCCGTCCTGGGCGACGTCCGAGAGGCGCACGAACCAGTGGGCCATGGGGGCGTAGGCGGCCACGTTGAGAAGGGCGTGCGGCAGGCCGAGGATCTCGACCTCCTCGAGCATCGGGTCGCTGTCGTACACCATGCTGAACGCGTCGGCCGGCCGCTGGTCGGGCGCGACGTCCCCCCACCACATCACCGGGCCGCCCGGCTCGGTGCCCGAGGTCGGCACGTAGCGCAGCCAGTGCGCCGCGCGGGCGGCCGGCGGCGCGTCGCCGAGCGTGTGGTTCGCCTGCGGGTAGAGGGTGCGGTCCTGGATGCGGGCGATCGGCCAGCCGTCCTCCCAGCGCCAGGCGCCGGGGATTTCCTTGATGTCGGACTCGGGAGGGTGCCAGCGCCTGACGTACACGGCGAATTTCGGCTCGGACATGATGCCGGTGTCCTTCCCCTTGAGCCACTGGTCGTACCAGCGGACCGCCTCATGGCGCCATTCCATCTGGGGCTTCGGGTAGGCGTCGTGCGGGAAGGCGTGCGACCAGGGGCCGACCATCGCCTTGACGGGCGCTTTCAGGTGCTCGAGCATGCGCGGCACGCTGTCGCGGTAGCCGTCGTACCAGCCGCCGATCACGAAGGTCGGGATCCTGATCGAGTCGTAGCGCGTCTTCAGCGCGGTCCGGTCCCAGAACGGCCCGTCGCGCTGCTGCCGCTTGTAGGTCATCATCCACGGCTGCGTGTCGAAGCGATCGCGGAAGAACGCCTCGTCGATCACGTAGTCCGGCGCACCCGGCATGGCGTTCGCCAGGTCCATGCTCATCTCCCACGAATCGACGTGCATGCCGCCGTCCATGAAGTGCACGTCGTCCTGGTACAGGTCGTCGGTCGCGTCCACCGCGATGATCGCCTTCAGCGCCGGCGGATTGCGCATCGCCATGTGGATCGAGTTGAACCCGCCCCACGAGATGCCGAACATGCCGACCTTGCCGGTCGAGAACTTCTGCTTCGCGAGCCAGGCGATCACGTCCTCGCCGTCCTTCTGCTCCTGCTCGGAGTACTCGTACTCGATGAGGCGTCCCTCGCTGTTGCCGGTCCCGCGGATGTCGACGCGCGCCACGATGTAGCCGCGCTTCACGAAGTAGGCGTACAGGCCGTGCCGGTCGCCGCGCCCCTCGGTCTTGCGGTAGGGCAGGTACTCGAGCAGGACGGGGAAGCGGTCTTTCGGTTTCCCCCCCTTGGGCAGGTAGAGATCGGCGGCGAGCCGGACGCCGTCCCGCATCGGGATCCAGGCCTCCTGGAAGCCGATCTCGTAGGCGGGCGGGGAGGCCTCGGAGGCCGCCAGCCAGCCCCCCAGTGCCGTCGTGAGGACCGCGCCGAGCGTGAGGGTCGATCGCGTGCGCATGTGTCTCTCCTGAGCAGGAATGTCCGGCGCAGTCTACCAGCCGGAGGGCCCTGTGGAACCTTCGAGGCGCCGGGCGCGTAGTGTCGGTCGGGCGGCCCTGCCCCGCCTGCACTCCCGCTCGAGGTCCGGCTTGTTTCATGCTGCGGTTTGCGCGAGAATGCCCCGTAATGCGAGCCCGCCGCCTCCCCCTGCCGGGGCGGCGCCACACCTATCCTGAGAGGAACGATGGACATGAGAATCGTGAGAGTCGTCCTGGTCCTGGCGCTGGTCTGCGCCCCGGCCTTCGGCAGCACCGAGGAAGTGCGCGGCGTCTATGTCGGCGACATGGACAAGAACGCCGACCCCTGCAGCAATTTCTACGACTACGCCAACGGCGCCTGGCGGGCTTCCAATCCGATCCCGGACTCGATGACGCGCTGGAGCCGGCGCTGGGCGGCCGGGGAGACGGCCAAGGACCAGCTCAAGACCATCCTCGAGGAGGTGTCGGCGAAGAAGGACTGGAAGAAGGGGAGCGTCGAGCAGCAGATCTCCGACTTCTACGGGGCGTGCATGGACCAGGCGGGGGTCGATGCGCTGGGGTTCACGCCGATCAAGCCGGTCCTTTCCGACATCGACGCGATGAAGGGCCGGGCCGACGTGCAGAAGATGATCACGCGGCTGCACGAGCAGGGGCTCTTCGTGCCGTTCGGCCTGGGGGCCAACTCGGACAATCACGAGCCGACCCTGGTGATCGCCCACATCTACGCCTCGGGCCTCGGCCTGCCGGATCGGGACTACTACTTCAAGCCGGATGATCGCTTCAAGGAGGCGCGGGAGAAGTACCGGGTCCACGTCGCCAACATCTTCAAGCTGGCGGGATACGACGAGGCGGCCGCGGCCAGGGCCGCGGAGACCGTGCTGGGCTTCGAGACGAAGCTGGCCGACGCGTCGCTCGACAACGTGGCGCTGCGCGATCCGCAGAGCACCGACCACAAGACCAGCTTCGCCGATCTGCAGAAGCTCACGCCGCGCTTCGACTGGGCCGCGTACTTCAAGGCCGGCCGCCTGCCGAAGGCCGACCTGAACGTGCAGGAGCCGAAGTTCCTGCAGGAGGTGGACCGGCAGCTGGGCGAGACCCCCGTGGCGGAGTGGAAGACCTACTTCAAGTGGCAGGTGCTGCACGCGTCCGCGTCCGACCTCTCCGCCCCGTTCGTGGACGAGAACCAGGCGTTCTACGGGAAGTACCTGGGTGGGGCGAAGGAGATCAAGCCGCGCTGGAAGCGCTGCGTGGAGACGACCGACCAGACCCTGGGAGAGGCGCTGGGCCAGAAGTACGTCGAGCGGCATTTCCCGCCGGCCGCCAAGGCGCGGATGCAGGACATGGTGAAGAACCTGCTCGCGGCGATGAAGGAGACGATCGACGGCCTCGCCTGGATGGGGCCGGAGACCAAGACCAAGGCGCTGGAGAAGCTCGCGACCTTCAATCCGAAGATCGGCTACCCGGACAAGTGGAAGGACTACAGCAAGATCGACGTCCGGCGCGGGGCGCACTTCGCGAACCTGACCGCGGGCAACAGGTTCCAGGTGCGGGAGGACTGGGAGCGGATCGGCAAGCCGGTCGACCGCGGCCGGTGGGGGATGACGCCTCCGACTTCGAACGCGTACTACAACCCGCTGCTGAACGAGATCGTCTTCCCGGCCGGGATCCTGCAGCCGCCGGCATTCGACATGAGCGCCACCGACGCGGTGAACTACGGCTCGATCGGCGTCGTCATCGGCCACGAGATCAGCCACGGCTTCGACGACCAGGGGTCGCAGTTCGACGCGCAGGGCCGCCTGAAGAACTGGTGGACGCAGGACGACCTGAAGAATTTCGAGGCGCGGACGCAGTGCGTCGTGGACCAGTTCGAGGCGTATTTCATCGAGCCGAGCATCCATCACAACGGCAAGCTGGTCCTGGGGGAGTCGATCGGCGATCTCGCCGGCGCCAAGATCGCCTTCCGCGCCTTCCAGATCTCGCAGCGCGGCAAGCCCGCCGCCCCGACGATCGACGGGTTCACCCCCGAGCAGCAGTTCTTCGTCGCCTGGGGCCAGTTCCGCGGCGACGAGATTCGCCCCGAGACCCAGCGCCTGATGGTGCAGAGCGACCCGCACCCGATCGCCAAGTACCGGGTCATCGGGCCTTTGTCCAACCTGACGGCGTTCCAGAAGGCGTTCAGCTGCCAGGACGGGGCCTCGATGGTCCGCCCGGCCGGCACGCTCTGCGAGGTCTGGTAGGGTCCGGCCCGTCGGGCGGCGGCCCGAAACATCGCTGGGCGCGCCGCCCGACGGACGGAAGGCTAGTTTCCGGACTCCGGCTTGTTGTCCTTGGGCTTGTCGTCGTTCGACTTGTCGTTCTTCGGCGCGTCCGGTTTCGGCTTGCGTCCCTTCGACGCGTCATCCTTGCCCGGCTTGGGCTTCTCCCGCGCGCTCTCCTGGGCGGGCTGACCCTTCCCCGGATCGGCCTGTGCCGGCGGGGTCGTCATGCCCTGGCCCGGACGATGGCCCGGGTCGGAGGTGCGGCCCGGCTCCGAGGAACCGCCCGATTGCGTCGGCGCCGTCCGCTGCGGGCCGCGCGCGGGCGGCTGATTGCCCTGATCGCGCCTGGGGTGCGGATCGCGGCCCTGGCTGGGGGGGGGGGCGTCGGCCGGCGCCTGCGTGTCCTGAACCTGGCTGTCCTGCGTGTCGGTCCCGGTCCCTGGCCGCCCCGGGCGATCGTCGCGCGGCCGGTACCGGTCGCGTCCGGGCGGGACATTGCGGTCCTGGGTCTTCCGATCGCGCCAGTCCTCGTCGCGCCCCCCCCGGCCCTGCGAGTTGTCATCGCGCGGGGTCTGATCGGGCCCGTTCACGTCCTGAGTGTCCTGGCCGCGCGGGTCGCGATCCTCGGTCATCCTGCCGCGATCGCCCCGGTCGTTCGAGTCCCGATCGTTCGAGCCCCGGTCCTCCGGACCCCGGCCGCGGGAATTCCGGCCGCGCACCGGGTCCGCGCGGTACACCACGAAGTCCTGTCCGCGCACCTTGCCGCCGTGCGACTGGCCCGGACCGTCGTCGTCCGCCACGCGATAGTGCGGAATGCTGTGGCCGACGGCGCGGCCGACCTTCTGGACCTGCACTCCGTTATTGATGACCCGGTTGTCGATGTAGGTGTAGTTCGTCACGTTCTGCGTGACCCGGATGAGGGTCGTGTTTCTTTCCACGGGGACGATGCGGGTCCGCAGCTGGGGATCGACCAGATACCGCGTGCTGGCGAAGCACCACCAGGACGGCGAGATGGAGACGCTGACGCCGCCCCAGTCGAGCCCGACGCCGGCGCGGACGGTGACCTGCCACGGAAGAGGCGCCCAGCCTACGTAGCCGCCCCCTTCATGCCAGGCGACCCAGGCGGGCCCCCACTCGGTCCCGGGGACCCAGACCCAGCCGAACGACGCGTCGAGGTGCCAGCGGCCGTAGTGATAGGCCGCCCAGCCCCACTCCTCGTCGGAGGCCCAGGTCCATCCGTAGTCGGTGTACACCCAGTGGCCCATCTGGTACGGGCGCCAGCCGACCTGAACATTGTCGGGGGACCAGACCCATCCCGGACCGGACACGAAGACCCACCGCCCGTAAGGGGCCAGGTCGTTGTAGAACGGCTGGTCCCATCCGCCCGGACGGGCGACAGGGGCATCGTTCCCCATCGAGACGGTCTGATGATAGGTCGCGCCGGCCGTGACGCAGGCGCTGGCCAGCGCGCAGCCGATCAGAATGACGCCGATCCCTCCCCACCCCTTCCTTATCATTATGTAGTCTCCTTGAATCAGGTCCTCGAACGCACCGGCCGCCCCCACGCTGGAGTTTGCAGCCTCGTCGAAATATAGATGTCGGATCGAGGGTCGGCACGCGCCGGAACAAATTGAATTCCGCGGCGCGTGGCCCTGGCCGCAGCCGGCCTGTCGCCTGACGGAATTCTGACGGGGGGTGCGCGCGGGCGCCCGAGTGATGGACACCGGCGGACCGGTTTGCGTATCATCCCGGCGGACCGACGCGCCATTGGGGAGCCATGAATCCATGGGTCTGATGAGAAGCGCCTTCCTCGCCGGCTCGCAGAGCCGCTGGCTGCGCGAGCGGGCCGTCCGTTACGGCTTCGTCAAGCGGGCCGTGTCCCGTTTCATGCCGGGCGAAGACCTCGCCGCGGCGCTGGCGGCGGCGCGCGCCCTGCGCCAGAAGAAGATGGGAAGCGTTCTCACGTACCTGGGCGAGAACGTGGAGGCGCTGCAGGAGGCCGAGCAGGTCACGCGGCATTATCTCGAGGTGCTCGCCCGCAACAAGGAGATGGCGCTGGACGCCGAGGTCTCCGTCAAGCTCACGCAGCTGGGGCTCGACCTCGATCCCGCCGCCTGCGAAAAGGGACTGTCGAGGCTCCTGGAGCAGGCGAAGGCGGACGGCACCTGGATCTGGATCGACATGGAGTCGAGCACGTACACCGACGAGACGCTCGACATCTACCGCCGCGCGAAGGGGCGCTTCCCCAACGTGGGGGTCTGCGTGCAGGCCTACCTGTACCGCACGGCGCGCGACCTGGACGGGCTGATCCCCCTGGGAGGGGGCCTGCGTCTGGTGAAGGGGGCGTACCGCGAGCCGCCCGACAAGGCCTACCCGAAGAAGAGCGACGTCGACGCCAACTACCTGGTCCTCGCGAAACGCCTCCTGGGAAAGGAGGGGCGCGGGGTGCGGACGATCTTCGGCACGCACGATTCCGCCCTCATCCGGCGCATCCAGGAGACCGCGCAGGGGGCCGGCCTCCGGCCGGACCAGGTGGAGTTCCAGATGCTCTATGGAATCCGGCGGGAGGAGCACGAGCGCCTGGCGGCCCTGGGGCACAGGTTCCGGGTCCTGATCAGCTACGGCGATGCCTGGTTTCCGTGGTACATGCGGCGCCTCGCCGAGCGTCCCGCCAACCTCCTGTTCGTGCTGAAGAACCTGTTCGCCCGCTGACCCGAAGGGGTCAGCGCAGGCCGTCGACGAGGTAGAGGGTCGAGAGGACCCGGCGGTAGCTGTAGACGTACGAGCGGGCGTCGGCGGACAGGTTGACGAACGACAGGTCGAGCAGTCCGGCCCGGTCCGCGGGCATCAGGGTTCTGAACGGCGTCCGCTTCCCGGTGGCGAGGTCGAGGCGGTCGACCCTGGCGCCCGGAGCGCTCCGGACGACGACGAAAAGCGATCGGCCGTCCGAAGTCCACCGTGCCGGAATGTCTTCCGGTGTGGACCCCGGCACGACGCGCGTGTCACCCCCGTCCACCGAAACGATCTGCGGAGGTCCCACGTTCATCGACGCCGCGACCAGCAGGCCGTCCGGCGAGATCGCCCCGCCGAAGCGGACCCCCTCGGGGGAGATCGGCTTCGGCGTTCCTGCTTCTCCGTCCAGGACATAGAGGCGCCCGAGCCGCCCCTTTTCGTTGGCGGCGAGCAGGAAACGCCTGCCGTCGGGAAACCAGTTCACCGTGAAGAGCGCCAGCCCGGGCACGTTCACGGTCCGCGCCTCGCCCGGTCCCAGGGGCAGGATGGTGAAATGATCCGGCTTGGCGATGTTCACCGTCGCGGCCCACTGCCCGTCGGGGGACAGGTCGGCCCCCGATCCATCTCCCAGACGCAGGGCCGGTGATCCGTCGGTCTTGCGCAGGTAGACCGAATAGCCCGGGCCGCCCCCCTGCCCCTGCTCCTCGAACAGCACCCACAGGCCGTCGTCCGAGACGGTGCTGGGGCGCGACCAGTCGAGCCAGGAAAGATCCCGCTCGGTCTCGTCCCCGGGTGTCGTGCCGATGATGCCGCGGCGCGCCGTGTTCCTCATGACCAGAACCTTGCCCCCGGGGGAGACGTCCGACAGTTTGATGTCGGCGGGGGCGCCGTCCACCATGCGGACGTGGCCGGCCAGGTCGACGGCGTAGATCGACCGGACGTTTCCCGTCCTGCCGGCGCTGAACCAGATCTCGTTCCCCGAAGGGGACCAGTCGAGGCTGGCGGTGGACGCGAACGGCTCGGTGAGGAAGGAGACCTTGCCGGCCGGCTCGGTCACCGCCACACGACCGCGGTCGTCGCCGAGCGAGTCGTGATCGAGAAACGCGATGCGCTTGCCGTCGCGCGCCACCCGCGGCGAGCTGATCCACGCATCGGTCTCGTACAGGACCTTGCCGACGGGGTATTCCAGCCGGTACCGCCCGCCGGCGTCCCGGGCCACGGCGAACTCGCGGCCGTCGGGGCCCCAGTCGGCGTCCTGGACGTCCCGCACGACCTGGCGGGGCAGGCCGCCCGAGAGCGGCGCCCGGGCGAGGATCCCGGAGCGCATCCAGCCCTGCGTGTAGTGCATGTCGATCAACAGAGCCAGCTCGCCCGAGACGGAGACGGAGAGGACCTCGGCCGAGGGAAGCCCGAGAGGCCGCGATTCGGGGCTGCCGGGGTGCGTGGTGAAGATCTCGGCCGGCCGCCCGTCCCACGCGGCGGAGTAGACGACGGTCTCGCCGTCCGGGGTGAAGCGCGCCGAGGAGATGCTCCCCTGTCGGAAGGACAGCTGGCTGTAGGTCACCGGCACTTCGGTCGGCCGGGCTCCCCGGCCCGCGTAATAGGCGGTCGCCGCGGCCAGGGCCGCGACGGCGATCGCCGCCAGAAGCGGCAGGCGCGGGCCGAGCGCCGCGCGCGCCACCGAGCGGCCGGCCGGGGGGGAGACGAGGCCCGCACCGGAGACTTCGGACAGCGCCTCGAGGTGGAACGCCAGGTCGCGCGCCGACTGGAAGCGCTCGTCGGGGCTCTTCTCCAGGCAGTGCTGCACGATTCGCGCGAGGCCCGGCGGGATGTCGAGGTTGAGGCGCCCGATCTCGGCCGGCTCCTCCTTCAGGATGGCGTTCATCGTCTCGACCGAGGAGGAGGCCGAGAAAGCCCGCCGGCCCGCGAGCATCTCGTAGAGGATGCAGCCGAAGCTGAAGAGATCGGAGCGATGGTCCGCCGGCAGGCCGCGCACCTGCTCGGGCGACATGTAGCCGACCGTGCCGAGGACGACGCCTGAGCCGGTCTCGACGCGCGTCGGCGCCGAGGTGAGCGCCTCGGACGGCGTCGGCGTGCGCTCGCCCGGAGGAACCGGCGCTGCGACCTCGGGCCGCGACAGCTTCGCCAGGCCGAAGTCGAGAATCTTCACCCGGCCGTCCCCGGTGACGAACAGGTTCTCCGGCTTCAGGTCGCGGTGGACGATCCCCTTGTCGTGCGCCATCGCCAGGACGTCGAGGAGCTGGTCGGCGATCGAGATGACCTCGGGGATCTGCATCTG
>DATNEZ010000591.1:0-4178 GCA_035606645.1 Binatia bacterium | reverse complement strand
CGCTACCGCCGGCGCTACAAGGCGGAAGGGAAGGAGATGGGGCGGCTCGATTTCACCGAGGACACGATCGAGATGCTCGGGGCCGACTCCGCCGTCGGGCGCGGGCGATGGAACCTCACCCTCTCCGACGGCAAGAAGCTGACCGGTCTCTACACGGTCATCCTGAAGCGCCTGCCGGAGGGCTGGCGCATCGTGCACGACCACTCGTCGTCGGAGTAGGCCTCCCCGTCACGGCTTCAGGTACTTGGCGTACCAGGCGAGGTAGCGCTCGTCCTGGTCCTTAAGGTAGCTCGGCTTCCGGATGCCGTGGTACTGGCCGGGGTAGATGATGAGCTGCGTGTCGAGCCCCTGGCTGCGCAGCGCCTGGTACATCTGCTCCGAGTTGAGCAGCGGCACGTTGAAGTCGATCTCGCCGCACAGGAAAAGTGTCGGCGTCTTGATCCGGTCGGCGTGCAGGAACGGGAACGACACCTTCACATAGGCGTCGAACGCCTTCCAGGGCTGTCCCAGCTCTTCTTCGTACTCAACGATGTACTGGTCGGTGCCGTACGCGGCCAGGATGTTCGACATGCTGGCGCCGCTCGTGGCCGCCTTGAAGCGGGTGTCCGACGCGATGACGTAGTTGGTCAGCATGCCGCCGTAGCTCCAGCCGCCGACGCCGAGGCGCTGCGGGTCGGCGATCCCCTTGGCGACGGCGTAGTCGACCGCAGCCAGGACGTCCTGGGTGTCCTTGTTTCCCCAGTCGGCGAAGATCGCCTTGCAGAATTCCTCGCCGCGCCCCGACGAGCCGCGGGGATTGGCGCCGATGACCACGTAGCCCTTCGCGGCGAACTCCTGGAACTCCATCATGAACTCGTGCTGGAACTGGCCGACGGGGCCGCCGTGGATGCGCAGGATCGCCGGGTACTTCCGGCCGGCCACGTAGTCGGGAGGCTTGACGATGAAGGCGGTGACCATCGTCCCGTCCTTGCTCTTGACGCTGACCTGCTCGGTCGCGCCGACCCGCACCCTGGCCATGAACGCGTCGTTCTGGCGCGACAGCGGGCGCAGGGTCGTCCCCTCGAGGGCGAACACCTCGTACGGCTGCGTCGAGGTGCTGTTCAAGACGGCGATCTTGCCTCCCGGGCCGAGCGCGAAGTCGGCGAGAGTCCGCTGCCCGGTGAGAATCTTGTCGACCTTGCCGGTCGTCGCCTCGATCTTCGCGAGGAACACCGACCCGTCCTCCTCGAAGAGGGTGTAGAGCGACTTTCCGTCCGGGGACCAGGTCAGGTGGGCCAGCGTGCGGTCGAGGGCCGGCGCGACCAGGCGCGGCGCTCCGCCGGCCGACGGGACGATGGCCAGCTTCGGCACGGCGTAGTAGATGAGCTTCGGCGGCCCCACCTGCAGGTAGGCGATCGACTTGCCGTCGGGGCTCCAGACCGGGGGGGAGGCCGAGTCCGGCGAGCCGTCCGCCCCCTCGTACGTCGTCAGCTGGCGCGCCGCGGCGCCGGCCTTCGCGTCGATGACGAACACGTCCCAGTTGTCGCCGGAGTCCGGCTCCTTGCCCCGCTTGCTGACGAAGGAAATCTGCCTGCCGTCGGGCGACCAGGCGGGCTGCATGTCGTCATGGTTCCCGGAGGTCAGGGCCTCCCCCTTGCGGGTCGCCACATCGAACAGGACGAGGTGGTCGTACTGCCTGACGAGATAGCCGGTCTCGTCCTGCTTGAACTTGTAACGATCGATGACGATCGGCTTCGGGGCCTTCTCTTCGCAATCGTCCTTCTTGTCGTCGCAGGCGTCGGGGTCCGGGTCGTAGACGATGAGCGCCAGGCGGCTGCTGTCCGGCGACCAGGCGAAATCGTCGACGCCCCCCTTGAACTCGGTGAGGCGCTCCGCCTCTCCGCCGGCCCGGCTCATGATCCAGACCTGGTCGGTCTCCTCGTCGTAATCGCGGCTCGAGAGGAACGCCAGCCACTTGCCGTCGGGGCTGAAGCGCGGCGTCTTCTCCCGCTCCTCGCTGGTCGTGACCCGGATCGACTGCGACCCGTCCCAGCGCGTCATCCAGATGTCGCTGTCCCCCTTGTCCTTCTTGAGGTCCATCTTGGCCACTGAGTAGGCGACCCAGTTGCCGTCGGGGGAGATCTGCGGGTCCTCGACGTCCTTGATCTCGAACTGGTCGTCGACGGTCAGCAGGCGCCGTTCGGCGGCCGGCAGGGCGTTTCCCGGACCGAGGATCGCGCCGAACAGAAAGAGGACCGCTGCGCCTGCCGCCGTCACCGCCAACCGTTTCATGGTCTTCCCCGATGAGTCCACGCGTTCAATCCGGTACCGACAACCGCTCCACGACTTTCCCCAGGCTCTGCGTCCCTTCCTTGCCGCAGCCGTGCGCCTGCGCCGAGCGGAACAGCTGGTGCACCAGCCCCGTTGCAGGAAGTGAAACGCCGGCCGGCGCGGCAGCCTCCAGGACCAGCCGCAGGTCCTTTTGTACCAGATCGACCATGAAGCCGGGCGCGAAGTCCCGCTTGATAATCCGCGGGCCCAGGTTTGTCAACTGCCAGCTCTGCGCCGCGCCGCCCGAGATCGCCTCGATCATCACCTCGGGATCGAGACCGTTCCGCCGGGCGAACACCAGCGCCTCGCTCACGCCGAGAAGCGTCACCGAGATCAGGATCTGGTTGCACAGCTTGGCGATCTGGCCGCTCCCCGACGGGCCGCACCAGGTGAGGATCTTTCCCATGAGGGTGAGGACCGGCCGCACCCGCTCGAACGCCTGCCGATCGCCGCCGACCATGATGGCGAGAGTGGCGTTCTTCGCGCCGACGTCGCCGCCCGACACCGGCGCGTCGAGGAGCGTTGCGCCCCGCTCGCGCAGCATCCCGTCGAGACGCCGCTCGAGGTGGGGCGCGACCGTGCTCATGTCCACGACCACCGAGCCCGGGCGGATCCCCTCGAGGACCCCGCGCGGGCCGGCGACCACCTGCTCGACGTCCGGCGTGTCGGAGACCATGGTGATGACGATCTCGGATCGCTCCGCGACCTCGGCCGGCGAGCCGGCCACCGCGGCCCCCTCGGCGGCCAGGGCGGCCGTCTTCGACCGCGTGCGATTGAACACCGTCAGGGGATGCCCTCCCTTCAGGATGTGCCCGGCCATCGGGGCCCCCATGATTCCCAGTCCGATGAAGCCGACCGGCGCTTTCCCGGCTGCCGTCATTCTCCTTCCCCCTTCCCGGGCCGCCCGCGCTCCCGGGTGATCGACAGGATCGTGAGTCCGTCGGGTGTGGTGCTCTCCGGCCTGAACCCTTCCTCCTCGTACAGCCGGCGCGCCCTCGGGTTGTTGGCGCGCACGTCGAGCCACAGCCTGCGGGTGCCGAGCACCTCGAGGGCCAGCCCGGCGATCAGGCGCAGCGTCTCCCGGCCGAAGCCGCGCCCCTTCTCGGTGACCACGATCCTCCGGAGCTCGACGGCCTCCGCGGGCGACGCCAGGCCGGCGAGGATGACGTAGCCCGCCGCGCGGCCGTCGGCCCGGCTCTCGATGACCAGGTGCGCCAGGTCGGGATGCGTGAGGCACTCTTCGTGAAGCGTCCGCGTCCACCGCGTCACGAACGGGCGATTGTCCGGGTGCCCCTCGGCCGCCATGACCCAGTCCAGCTCGTCGGGGCGTGTCGGCCGCAGGCGCACGCGGCTCCCTTCCGGGAGGGGCCCCGCGCGCTTCAGCATGCGACGGGCGGCGCCGCCGCAGCCGCGGGCCGCCGCCAGGGGAGCGCGACGAAGCGTTTCAATCCGTGCGCCTTGACCAGGAGGAACACACCGGCCGCCAGGCAATAGACCACGGCGAAGACGGAAGCCTCGGCGCCGAACTCGCCGCCGGACAGGATGTCCGGACCCGTCAGGCGGCCGTTCAGGAGTCCTCCCATGGAGTGCCCCGAGACGGCGACGCCGAACACGCCCCCCTGGACGAAGTTCCACGCGGCATGGAGCCCGATCGCCAGCCACAGCCTGCGGGTCAGGATGTACGCCGCCGCGAGCAGGACGCCGGCCTCGAGCGCGATGGCGACGACGCTGAACGCCGAGACATTCGGATTGGCCGCATGCGCCAGGCCGAACAGCGCGGACGAGAGGACGATCGCCGGCCAGGTCCCGAGCCCTTCCTCGGTGATCCGGAAGATCACACCCCGGACGAGGATCTCCTCGGCGAACCC
>DATNEZ010000582.1:0-2024 GCA_035606645.1 Binatia bacterium | reverse complement strand
CTCTCCACCCTCGTGATCATCCATCTCCCGCTGCGATTCCAGAGACGGATGATGGGAGGGATCCAGTTCCCGCTCGCCGCGCTCGGTGTTGCGGGAGTGGCCCTGGTCGTGGTGCCTCTCGCGGGCGCCCTGATGCGCAGGCTGGGCCGGCCCTGGACGGCGCCCGACCGGGCCGGCGCGGCCTGCCTGGCGGTGGTCGCCCTGATGGCACCCGCCTGGTGCGCCACGCCTCCCTACCTGCTCCGCGACGAATGGGCGGGCGTCCGTGCGGCCACGTACCCGGCCTGGCTCCGGAAGGAGGAAGTCGCGGCCCTGAAGTTCCTGGAAACGAGCGCGCCCCCCGACTCGCGGGTCCTCGCCTCGTACGAGATGGGGAACTGGCTCCCCCCGTACACCGGCCTCCGCTCCGTGCTCGGCCATTACGCGCTCACGATCGATTCGGACGCCAAGAAGAGGGACATCGCCAGGTTCTTCTCGGCGGGAGAGGAAGAGGACGCCTGGCGCCGCGAGATCCTGGGGCGGTGGAAGGTCTCGTACGTCCTGCACACGGAGCACGAGCGCGCCCTGGGGGCGTTCGACCCTTCGACCCGTCCCTGGCTGAGCGAGGTCTTCGCGGCGGGAGAGGACCCGGCGCGGTCCGTGCGCCTCTACGCCGTCGGTCCCCTTCCGGCCCCGGCGGACTGAACGGCCTCCTCCGATCCCGCCCGCTGCATCTCCTTGATGACGTAGATCGGCTTCTGCTGCGACTCGTAGTAGGTCCGCACCGAGATCTCGGCGAGCAGCCCGAGCAGGAAGCTCTGCCCTCCCAGGATCACGAACAGGGCCGAGAGGAGCAGGAGGGGGGATTGAATGAAGCTCACGCCGGTGGTGAACTTCAGGTAGCTCAGGACGCCGATCGTGAGCACCCCCAGCGCCCCGAAGACGCAGCCCAGGGCGCCGAAGGCGTGCAGCGGCTTGGTGCCGTGCGCCCCGAGGAAACGCACCGTCACGAGATCGAGCAGGACCCGGTAGGCGCGCCAGAGCCCGTACTTGGAGCGTCCCCGCGTGCGCGGGCGATGATGGACCGGGAGCTCGCCGATCTTCGCCCCGACCCAGTGGGCCTGGGCGGGCAGGAAACGGTGCATCTCGCCGTAGAGCGTCATCTCCTCGACCACCTCCCGCCGGTAGGCCTTCAGCGTGCACCCGTAGTCGTGCAGCGCCACGCCGGTGACGAAGCCGATGAGCCGGTTGGCGAGCCGCGACGGAAGCCGCCGCGTGAAGAACGGATCGACCCGCTTGTGCCGCCAGCCGCTGACCACGTCGAGACCGCGGGCGATCTCCTCGAGCAGCCGCGGGATGTCCGCGGGGTCGTTCTGGAGATCGCCGTCCATCGTCACGATGATCCCGCCGCGGGCGTGGTTGAACCCCGCGGCGAGGGCGGCCGTCTGGCCGAAGTTGCGCCGCAGGCGGATGACCGATACGACATCCGGGCGGGCGCGCCGGGCCGCGGCGAGCCGCTCGTGCGTCCCGTCCGTGCTGCCGTCGTCCACGTAGACGATCTCCCAGTCCCCTCTCCCGCCCAGGGCGGACGACATCGCCGAGACGATCTCCGCGTGCAGGGCCTCGACGTTCTCCTCCTCGTTGAACAGGGGGACGACGACCGACACCTTCGTCGACGGGCTCATGATGTCGGACCCGGGGGGATGGTCCCATCCGTGGTCGCGGGGAGCATGCCGTATCCCCTCCAGCTGTTCCGGTTGTGCCAGCCGATCACCACGTTCGTCGCGCGGACGGTACGGTACCACCGCTCGACCGCCTCGCGGCGCAGATAGTGCGCGATCGGAGCCGCCAGGTGATCGTGGACGATGTGGTGGATCTCGCGGAAGGGGAACTCGCTGATGTAGGCCAGGTACGACTCGTAGGGCAGGACGCGTCTCATCCAGGCGAGCCCCGGGCGCCGCGACGGCCTGTAGAGCCCGACCAGCCCCGCCCAGAGCGGCACGGCGATCAGGAAGGACAGGGCGTGCAGCAGCCGGGGCGGCAGT
>DATNEZ010000122.1:0-5487 GCA_035606645.1 Binatia bacterium | reverse complement strand
CGACGGGATATCGGTCCAGGCCAGGCCGATGACCAGCTCGCTCCGGAGAACGGCCAGGCCGCCGCCCCCGCCGACGATCGTCCTCGGGCTCCCCACGCGGAAGGTATGTGTCTGGGACGTGTGGGCGTTGTCGATCGGCAGCTCACCGGTGGCGATGTCGTCCCACACCAGAAGGCCCCGGGCCGGATGCTCGGGCGTGGACGGGGCGTTCGGGCTGGTCACGAAGTTCTTCGCCCAGTTGGCCAGAGGCAGGACGTGGCTGACCACCGCACGGCCGTACCCCTGCTCGCTGTTCCCCATGACGCCGACGAACGTGCCGCCCGGCGACCCGAGGTTCATGGCGCGGGTGCGGCGCAGGTTCCGCTCGTTGAGGTCCTGTCCCTGCGTCCCGACCAGCACGCCGAACTTGGCCGAGGCCACGATGGCGGCCTTGACCAGGGCGCCCGAAACGTTCGGGACGCGGTTGACGGTGGTCCGGTCGCCCGTGGGATAGAAGCCCTGGGCGAAGTAGTCCCGGATGAGAGCCCCGGCGCCCGTGATGTAGGCGGCCGCGTACGAGGTGCCGAAGTTCCCTTCGTCGATCTGGGCGTCGACCGGAGCGACGTTGTTGTTGTCGCGGCTGCGGAAGGCGGACACGGTAGCCGTCTCGAACGCCGGCACCAGGTCGGTGGCCGGAGCCGTGACCAGGGGCGCCATGCGGCGGGACTCCGGCGTCGCCGGGCCGCGCGATTCGAACCCGACCGTGTTGTTCTCCTGGTCGTTCGTGCCGAAGACGGTCACGGCATCGGCGCGCGTGCCGCCGACCGACACGATGTTCTTGGCGGTCGAAGGCGGCTGCGTCTGGATCGGCCGCGGGAAGTTCGGGTCCTCGTCGGCCGCCGTGCCGTTGAACAGGTCGGGGATGACGACGAGCATCAGGCCCAGGCGGTTCGTGCCGGCCAGACCGCCGTTGTTGCCGACCGGGGCGAAGACCATGAAGTCCCGGTTGTTGTACAGGAAGGTGTCGATGTCGGCCGACTGCTGGGGGTACGTCCCGTTGCTCGCCAGGAACTGGATGGTCGAGAAGTTGTCCGGGGCACCGAACGGCGTGACCGCCAAGTGCGCCTCGGTGGCGCCGCCCACGATGCCGGTGCAGATCCCCGTGCCGCCGGTCTTCGGGCAGATCAGCTCGTTCAGCCTGGTCGAGAGGCTGCCCGGATCGACGTTTCCGCCCTTCTCAATGAGGGAGTTGATCGTGCAGAGTGCCCGGGCGGCCACGTCGCTGACGATGATGCGCGCGCCCTTGGCCACGCCGTCGAGGTTGGCGTTGCGGGGCTGACCGCCGCCGCCGATCCCGGACCGGGTCGCGAACACGCCCACGCCGCTCGGCCACGCCGCGATCGCGCTCGCCACGATGTTGCCGTGGCTGCCGGCGCCGTCCAGCACGCCGTCGCAGTCGTCGCCGTTGTCCCTGAACGCGATGATCGAGTGCACCTTCCTGTGGTTGGTCGAGGGGAAGGCGTGCGTGATGTCGAACACCTGCGTGGCGGTCTGCGAGAAGCTCGGCGTATCGGCCGAAATCCCGTTGTCGATGACGCCCACCAGCTGCGGCGGCACCGTGTCCGTCCCGTTGTTCACCCTCTGGCCGTCCGCGTTCGTATCGATACCGCCGCCATCCACGCCCGCGTCATCGAAGGGGCGGATGAACTGGGCGTCTTCTGCCGAACCGGCCTGGACCATCGAGGGGACGCGGGTGTTCAACTGCATCAGCTCCATCGACTCCTGGATGTGAATGACCTCGGGCAGGCGGGCGATCTTTCCGAGAGCCTTGTGATCCGCCCGGACCAGGTAGGAGGAACCTTCCACACCGTAGTCAGCCACGTCCTCGACGCCGCTGATCTTCGCCAGACGACCCTTCGCCGCCGCGCCCGCGCCGCCCGGAACCATGGCGACCTCGAGCAGGAAGGTCGGGTTGAGCGCCCTTTCCTTGTTGATCAGGGGGCGCCGCCCGGCCTGCATGTCAATCTTGTCCGCCGGCTGCATGCCGTAGAAATACGCCACGTCGTTGTTCTGCCGCAGTTTTCCGAGCTGCCCCGCCTCGACGTACGCAAGGATCGTCGAGTTCGCGCGGTAGTCGATGATCGTCTTGACGTCCTTACGGATCCCGTCGAGGACGGCGTCAAGCCCCTTCGCCGCAATCGCCTCGGGCTTGAGCATGAGGTAATTGGGCCCCTGGACCAGGTGTCCCCGGTTCCCGAGCTTCGTGACCTCGGTGTCCGCGAACTTGAGCTCCGACGGCAGGCCCTTGAGGGCTGCCTCGGCGTTCAACGGGTCGATGTCCGCGATATTGGTGCGCAGCAGCCCCTTGGCATCACCGTCCACACGGCGCGGGGACTTGAAGTCCTCCCCGAACACCGCGAATCCGGCGGGACGCTGCGTCGCCGCTGGATACTGGACGCTGGCCATCTTCTTGGCGTCCATCTCCATCAGCTTTGCGATGAAGGCGTCCTCCTCGTCCCCGCTGGAGGTGATTTGTGCCCTGGATGCCCAGAGCAGCATCGCCGGCGCGGCCAGGATCAGGCAGAGGCCGAGGGCGACCAGTAGACGCGTGCACTTTGTGTTCGAAAGTGCGTTCATTCGAGTCCTCCTTGGTGGGCTGCTACACGCTCTGCGGAAAAAAAAGATGGCATTGAGATGACCGTGGTTGCCACGGTCACCGAGAAGGCGGAAGGCGATGACCCGCTTCTGTCCCTTTGAGGGACATGGCGGGCAATGGGAAGCCCCCCCACTACGACCTCGCTCAATTTTTAAGGTCCAGCAGTCGGCAGATCCAAACGGCGAACTTTTGTAATGCGATGCCCATATACTGTGAAGGGTTGGGACTGTCAAGGAAAAGTTAGGGAACCCCAAAAAAGTCGATTCATGTCACCAGTTTCATTGACACGGAAATAACCGGGGTCCTAGAATGGAGCGCTTTCGGATGGTTCGGGCTTAATTAATATGATGATTATCATGATGTGGGAGGGTCCATGAGCCTCGCGACCGGAGACCTGGTTTCGCATCCCGGAGACCCCGGGGCGGCCCGTGACATCGATCGAGTCCTGCCGGCCGCGCGCCCCCTGACCCGGACCCTCCTGGTCATGGGATTCGCGCTTTTGACCTGGGCGGGGGCCCGCGTCTCGGTCCCTCTGCCTTTCACCCCGATCCCCGGTACCCTGCAGACCCTGGCCGTGCTCCTGGCAGGGGGGATGCTCGGTGCCCGCGCGGGGGCGGCGAGCCAGATGGCTTATCTGTTCATGGGCCTCGCCGGACTGCCGGTTTTCGCCCTTCCAGGGGCGGGTCCGGCCTATTTACTTGGGCCGACAGGTGGCTATCTCGTCGGGTTCATCCTCGCCGCCTGGACGACCGGTTCGCTCACCCGGAGGCTCAGGGGATTCGGGGTCTGGGGCGCGGGCGCCGCGTTCCTGGCCGGGGCGATCAGCGTCCATGCCTGCGGCCTGGCCTGGCTCATCCTCCTGATGGGAAGCCCCGTCGCCGCATGGCGAGCCGGGATGCTCCCGTTTCTCCTCTTCGACCTCGCCAAGGTGATGGTGGCGACGGGGGTTCACACCGGTTACCTGCGATGGAAGGTCAGCACGCAGCACTGAAGCGGATCCTGAAAGAGATCGGTCCCTGCCTGGTCGCTTTCTCGGGCGGCGTGGACAGCACCTTGCTCCTGAAGGTCGCCCACGATGTCCTGGGAGAGGCGGTCACCGCCGTCACCGCCGTATCCCCCTCGCTCGCCGCCGCCGAAAGGGAAGACGCCGAGCGCCTGGCCCGCCTGATCGGGGCCCGGCACATCCTGGTGCCGACGGGCGAGGTCGACGATCCCCGATATATCCGCAACGACTCCGCGCGCTGCTTCTACTGCAAGGCGGAGCTGTTCCGCGTCCTCGGGCCTATGGCGGCAGGCACGCCCGATCGAGCCGTCATCTATGGAGCGATCACGGATGACCTGGGGGATGACAGACCCGGCATGCGGGCGGCGGCCCTGGCCGGCGCACGCGCCCCCCTGGTGGAGGCGGGCTTCTCCAAGGAGATGGTCCGCCTCCTGTCGAAACGGCTGGGACTGCCCACCTGGGACAAGCCGGCGATGGCCTGCCTGGCCTCGCGCATTCCCAGGAACGTGCAGGTCACCCGCGAGGCGCTCGCCGCGGTCGAGGCGGCCGAAGCCGCGGTTCGAGAGCTGGGATACAGGCAGGTACGCGTCCGGTTTCAGGGGGAAGGAGCCAGGGTCGAGCTCGATCCGGAAGGCCTGAGCCGGTCGGCTTCGCCCCCCGAGAAGGAGCGTCTCATCGCCGCGGTGGTCGCCGCAGGCTTCGCGCGGGTCCTGATCGATCCGCTCGGCTATCGGCCGGGGGGCGGCTCCTCCTGAGCACACCCGACCCGGAGCATCCCGGCAGCACCGATCGCAGGGTCCTCCATTCCTTCATGGAAATCGCCTCCGCCACGGCCGGTGCGGAGGACCTCGATACCGTCCTGGAGAAGATCGCCGAATCGCTCCGCCGCCTCTTCCCCGTGGACGGGGCCGCCCTCGGGCTCGTCGAGGGGGACAGCATCATGGTGCGCGAGGTCCTCAAGCCGGGGGAGCAGGAGCCGCGCGACCCCGAACGTCTGCCGGCCGACGCCTCCCACCTCATGGGCTGGGTCATCAGGAACGACAAGCCGATGTGGCGCAACGACGTCACCGCGGAGATGCGTTTCGCCGAGAGCGTGAAGCAGAAAAACCTCCGCAGCGACATGACGATTCCGCTGCGGGCGCGCGGCCGCGTGATGGGCGCCTTTCGCGTCGCCTGCAGCCGGCGACACGCCTTCGACCCCGAGGACTTCGAGGTGCTCAAACGCTGCGCCGACATGACCGCCGTCGCGGTCGAGACCCAGCGCCTTCTCCTGGCCACCAAGCGGCTGGCGGAGCTCGACGGGGTGACCGGGGTCTTCAATCACCGCCACTTCCGGACGCTCCTCGAGCACGAGGTCGATCGCGCGCGTCGTCTCGAGCGCCCCGTCGCCCTGGTCATGATCGACATCGACAACTTCAAGCGCTTCAACGACACCTACGGGCACCAGGCCGGCGACGAGGTGCTGCGGCACGTGGCGCAGCTCGCCGCCCGGGTCCTGCGCCGCTCGGACGCCGTAGCGCGCTACGGCGGAGAGGAGTTCATGTTGGTGTTCCCGCACACCGACTACGGCCTGCTCAAGACCATCTGCGAGCGCATCGTGCGCGCGTTCCAGGAAACGAGGCACGACGTCGGCGTCAAGCGCGACTTGAGCGTTACGGTTTCGATCGGCATGGCGACCCACAACGACGGGCGCCGGTTCCGCAGCGTCGAGGATCTGCTCAAGGCCGCCGACAAGGCGCTCTATACCGCGAAGCTCCAAGGTCGCAATCGCAGCGTGCCGTTCGACCTCGTCGCGAGCAGCCAGCTTGCCTACATGTAACTAGCGCGGCACGGCGGGGTGCACGCCGCC
>DATNEZ010000560.1:0-2614 GCA_035606645.1 Binatia bacterium | reverse complement strand
CAATCGGACTGCGACGACCTGCGCGCCGACATCCATCCGGGGGCCCCCGAAGGCTGCAACCGGATCGACAACGACTGCGACGGCGCCCCGTCGCCCGGCGAGATGGACGCCGACGGGGACGGAGACTCGGCTTGCGAGGGGGACTGCGACGACGAGAACTTCTGGACCGGCCCGCGGGCGGTCGAACGAAACGACGGCCTGGACAACCAGTGCCCCGGACACGCCGGGTACGGGCTCATCGATGAGCTCTCGTACCCGATCCTGTTCCAATCGCAGGAGACTCTCGGCGGGATCAACCAGGATCAGGCGACGGGCCACGAGGTCGCGCGCTCGTCCCGGCCCGACTTCACGCCCGAGTGCACGCTCTTCTCGGTTTCGCGCCTGTTCCTCGCTGACCCGGCCGTCCCGTCGGCGGGGGGCGCGCTCTACTACCTCGCGCGTTCGAGCGCGCCGCACCCCGGCAGCTGGGGGGCCGATTCATCCGGGAGCGAGCGGACGGTCACCTGCGCCCCATAAGAAACCGGGCCCCGGCGGCTAGGCCGGGGCCCGGCGTCGACTCCAATCCGCGCTTCAGTTCCCGTGCGGCGCCTTGTCGTGATCGGGCTTGTGCTCTCTCGGCTTTTCCCGTCCCTGGTCGCGCTGACGATCGTCCCGGCGCGGCCGCTCCTGGCGCTGTCTCTGCTCGTCCCGCTGTCTCTGGTCGTCTCGTGGCGACCGATCCCTCATCTGCGGCTTCCTGTCTTCACGCGGTTCACGGGTCACCCGCGGGTCCCGGTTCCGGTCGCGCTCTCTTGCGTCGGGCCGATCCTGCCCCGTTCTGTCCGGTCGGTACTCGCGTGGCTGCTGGATCGAGTCCCGGCGGTCGCGGTCGAAGGACCGCTCGTGCTCGCGCATCGGCCCCCTTCCTTCCGGGCCGGACGAGGGGGCCCGCATGTCGGACCTGCGGTCGTCGTTGCGGTCCCAGGCGTCCCGCCCGCCGAACTGTCTGTCCCGTCGCGACTCGGGCACGGCGTTCCGGTCGTTCCGGCGGTCGTCCCGCCGGTCCGCCTGCCGGTCGTCCCGACGATCGTCACGCCAATCGTCCCGCCTGTCGTCACGCGGATCCCGCGAGGGGAGCGGCCGGCTCCTCGGGATCGGCTCGGTGGCGCGGGGCTCTCGCGAGCCGCCCCGGTCGACGCGGAACTGCGAGCGGTCGAAGTCCCGGCTCGGAGTGGTTCTCGAGACCTCTTCGATCCGGTATCGCCGCACCTGGCGCCCGCTCGCTCTCTCGATCGATCGGACGTCCGGGCCGCGGTTCACGACGACGTTGTTCTCGATCCGGATGTTGTTGACGATGCGCGTGTTGTTGTAGATCGCGCCCCTGCGGCCGTCGCGGATGGCCGCCCCGCGAATGCGACGGGACGTGAAATCGCGCGACGACACGTACACGAACTGGTCGTAGCGCGGCTCGCCGTAACGGTACGACGCGCCCACGGTGAAGCGCGGCGACACCGGGCACCAGCCGATGTAGTCGGGTCCGGTGCGGAACATGACCCACGAGGGCGCCCAGACGGTCCCCGGAACCCAGACCCAACCGTACCTGGCGTCGGCGTACCAGGTCCCGTAGTGATAAGGGATCGCTCCCCACCGATAGTCCGAGACCCAGGTCCACCCGTAGTCCGAGTAGACCCACTGGCCGTCATAGTAAGGATTCCAGTCGCGGTCGTACTCGTACGGTTGCCAGACCCGCCCGTACTCGGCGGAGACCAGCCACGACCCGTGCGGGCTGAGGTTCGAATAGAAGAAACCGAAGGAGACGTTCGTCGAAGCCTCGGCCGGAGCCGGAAGCATGAGGCAGCCCGCAACCAGGGCGACCATCACGCCTGCCGACAGCCATCTCGCTGACCTGAGCATGAGAGTACCTCCGCATCTGCGGCCCGAAGCTGCGTGCGCTCGTTGCGGCCGCGGATGTTCCCTATGGCAATGTCCGTGCCACGTCACGTCGAAACCCCGCTAGTCGTTCTGCGCCAACAGTTCCGAGCCACTTCCTGCTCTGTGGAGGATGAGATCGGCCCGGTTGCTCCCGTCCACTCGCGTGGACGATCGCGCCGCATAGTCGTCGATTTTGGCGCGGGTGGGCATCCCCTTCGTGAACTCTACCGGCGGCGTTTCGCTCCACGTCGAGGTGCCCGCTTTGCGGCTCGCTTCGGCGCTTGCGTCGCCGCCCGCGTTCCCAAGGCCGACTTGGGCGCCGGCGTCCCGGGGGCCGGCCCTGGTGACGGCGCGGCCCTCGACTGCCTGCGGAACCGTGCGGGCGGGGCGCCGAACAGTCGCTTGAAGGCGCGATTGAACGCCGGCTCCGATTCGTACCCGACGGCAGCCGCCACCTGGGCCACGCTCTGGCTGGTCGAGGCCAGCATGCGGGCGCCGAGCTGCAGCCGCCACGCGGTCAGGTAGGTCATCGGCGGGGCGTCCAGGAAGTGGCGGAAGCGCTCCGCCAAAACCGATCGCGACACGCCCGATTCCTTCGCGAGCTCCGCGAGCGTCCACGGGTGCGCCGGCCGGCGGTGCATCAGCGCGAGCGCCTTCCCGACCTCGGCGTCGCGCGCCCCCGCGAGCCATCCCGTCCGCCCCT
>DATNEZ010000119.1:0-5107 GCA_035606645.1 Binatia bacterium | reverse complement strand
CCCGAGGACCTTGCCGAGCAGCAACCCGCCGGCGGCGCTGCCGCCGATGATGGCGGCCTTCTTCCCGGCGCTGCCTTCGGCCAGCTTGGTGAAGCCGGCCGCGATGCTGGCGGAGTGCCCGTCCGGCGCGACAATCTTGTTGAACGAAATCGACAGGGCACCGCCGGTGTCCTTGAACCCCTTCTTGGCCGGCTTCACGTCGCTCACCTGCCCCTGGACGCGGCTGCCGGCCGGGAAGGCGACACGGTCCCCCGCGATCACCGGGCTCTTGAGCGTGGCGGTGACGTTGTCACCGACCTGCGCCGTCTCCGAAGTGACCATCTCCCCGAACGTGACCGCCAGCGACGTGCCGGCCGGGATGCTCACGCTGACCGCCTGCGGCTCCTGCGGCCTGGGCGGCGCGCTCTGCCTCGGACGCTCCTCGGGGATCGTTCCGGCCGGGCGGGAGGAGCCGCTCGACCTCTGGGGATGGGCGGGCTCGGCCTGCACCGGCGGCGGCTCGGGCGCAGTCGTCCCCGCCATGTTGGAGTCGGCGGCCGGAGGCGGAGCCTCTTCCATCACTTGCGCGTCCTCGGTCTTCTGCCCCGAGCATCCGGCGGTTGAGAGCAACAGCATCGGAACGACCGAAAGCACCAGCCAGGTCCAGTGTTTTCTGTTCATAGGCCTCCTCACGGTGATTGGGGCGCACCTGCGCCCTGCCTGCGTCATTCTCGCAACCGCTTTAATCATAGTGCCTTGGAGACTCGAAGGCTACTGCTTCACCTTGATGAGCAACGGCTCCTCGAGGACGACGACGATCGGGGCCGTCGACATCAAGGCCCTCTTGTCCGGGCCACCCGGTTTCGCATCCGCCAGCCTGGCCTTCAGGGGGGCGCTCGCTCCCGTCGGCGTGTCGACCCGCTCGAACTGCAGCTTCAGCGACGTCGCCGTGACCTCGCCGACACGTCCCAAAATGTTCGACCCCGACGGGACCACGACGGTCCCATTGACCAGGACCGCATCGGTCACCAGAGTCCGGAACGGGTCCCCCTGCTTGCTGGTCTCCGGGCTGAGCGTGTCGATGAGGCTCAGCTTGATCGGGGTCCCCGACGGAACGGTCGCATCGATCCAGCGCGCCTCGGGCACCGGCTTGGTGTCGGCGACCACCCCCCCCGGAAGGGCGGAGGCGGGTGGCTGTGATGCCGTCTGCTCCGAGGAAGAACAACCGACCGCGCCGAGCACCAGGCTCGCGGGAATCAAAACGAGGGGCCCGAGGGCCGACCATCTCTTCATCCTGCTCTCCCCTCCCTGGCCACGCATCGCTCAGCATTCTATCGTCTTTCGATCCAGTCCGCTCCCCTGCTCCCCCGTTCCAGCTCCTCCGGCCGGCCGAGCCTCATCCATCCTGTTGAATCGATCCATCCAATGGATTGGATAAATCGCTGGAAACAGCGCCTCGAATCGGCCATCGAAGGCCGGCTGATTTCACGATAACTGAATCATTTTCAACACTTGACCTGTGGATGGACGACTCGATTCCAGAATGGCAACCGCCTTGCAGTGTATATGCTGCGCGTGGTTCTCTGCCTTGCCATGCGCTGACTGATCGAAAACATCTGCGAAGGAGGTGACGAGGGGGGGATCGCACCGAATCGCCGCGGCGAACAGGGGGTACCCGTCCCCGTGTGTCCTGCAAAACGCCGACGGCCGAGCGAGGCAGACTTTCCGAGTCAACCAGAGTTTTTTTAGGACCGGTACCAGCTTTCTCAACCCTTTTCCAGGAGGTTTCCGAATGAAGAAGTTGCTGTATGTGCTGGTCCTGGCCATCGGCGTCGTGGTCCTGATGACCCCGCCGGCCATGGCGCAGGATGAGAAGCCGTTTACGATTCACGGCGAGGTCCGGACGCGCGGCGAGTACCTGAACAACACCACCGACTTCGACGACGATGCCGGGGACGGCGGTCTGGTGTGGCCGTATCGCGTACGCCTCGCCGCCGAAGGGCATTTCGCCAAGAACATCACGGCGTGGATCGAGTTCCAGAACGCCAGCGTGTTCGGGGGCGATTTCAGCCCGTTCAAGGACGGTAACGGCGATAACGACAACAATTTTGTTCAGGGCTCCGGGGCCCAGCTCTACCAGGCCAACATCACCCTGGGCCAGCTCTGGAGCAAGAACTTCAGCCTCCGGATCGGACGCCAGGAGATCGTGGCCGGGACCGAGCTCCTCCTCGGCGACCTCGATTTCTACACCGGCATCTCGCACGACGGCGGAGTCGGCAACTGGAAGTTCGACAAGTGGAACCTGATGTTCTGGTACACGAGGCCTTCGGAAGGGGTCGGGGAGGCTGGAGACTTCGGCTTCCTCCCGCCCGACCAGGTCACCATGAACAACTGCCCCTCCTGCGATACGGTTCATTTCCTGGGGGCCTACGCCACCTGGACCGTAGCGAAGAACCAGGGGATCGACGTCTACCTGATGAGCCTCGCCGATCGCGACTCGGGCGCCAACTTCCAGACCCTGGGCGGCCGTTACTCGCACGACGTCATGGGAAAGAACGGCCTCTTCTGGAACGTCGAGCTGGCGATCCAGACCGGTCAGGTCGAGAGCGAGCTTCTCTCGGGCGCCGACATCGATGCCGGCGGCAAGGTCATGGAGGGCTGGATCGGCTGGAACTTCAAGTCCGGGAAGAACAACCACCGCGTCTACGCCCGCTACACCTCGGCGAGCGGCGACGATGACCCGACTGATAACTCGCTCGACGCATTCGTGCCGCTCTTCGGCGACTTCCACAACCGCCTCGGGCACGGGGATTTCTTCCAGGTTTCCGGGACGAGCACCGGGCTGGGCGCCACGGCCGATCTCGGCATCACGGCCATGGCCGCCGGCTGGACCGGTCAGTTCGGCGATCGGTCGGAGCTCGGCGCCGAGTTCTGGAGCTTCGCGACCTCTGAGAAGAACGGGGCGGGAGACGATGCTCTCGGGACCGAGCTCGACGTCTTCTACAACTACAACTACAGCAAGAACATGACGTTCTCGGCCTCGCTGTCGCAGCTCAGCCCGGATGACGCGCTGACCGGCGGCGCCGGCCCGGACGACAGCATTACCCGGCTGTACGGGAACGCCCGCTTCCGCTTCTAGGATCCGGGTCGCCAGACAATACGCCCCCGCGGGTTCGCCCGCGGGGGCTTTTTTTTGCCCTGACCGCCGGACCCTGTCAGGAGGGACGGCCGGTCAGATGGTCGAAGCGGGCCCAGAAATCCGGGAACGACTTCGAGACGCAGCCGGGATCGGCGATGAGCACCCCAGGGACCCTGAGCCCCGCCACGGCGAAGGCCATCGCAATCCGGTGGTCGGACCAGGTCTCGATGCGGGCCCCGTGGAGCGGGCGGGGCTCGATGGCGAGCCCGTCGGCGAGGGGGGTGGCACCGCCCCCCATCCGGTTGATCTCCGAGGCGACCGTGGCGATGCGGTCGCTCTCCTTCACCCTCAGGTGGGGGACCCCCGTGATGCGGCTCCTGCCGGCGGCGAAGAGCGTCACGACGGCCAGGGTCGGCACGATGTCGGGCATGGCGCGGCAGTCGGCGTCGAGGCCCCGCAGATCCTGCGTCCCTTCGATCGCGACCCAGGAGTCCCCCCTCTCCACCCGGCAGCCCATCCGCTCGAGGAGATCGACGAACCGCGCATCCCCCTGGGTCGAGCGGGGGTCGAGGCGGTCCACCCGGACGCGCCCCCCGGTGATGGCCGCGGCGGCGAAGAAGTAGGACGCCGAGGAATAGTCCCCTTCGATCTCGAGATCGCAAGGCCGGTACGGGCGGCCCGCCCGGACGACGAACCGGGTCGGCTCGGGGCCGGACGGGGCGGTCTCGACCTCGGCCCCGAAACGTCGCATGATGCCGAGGGTCAGGTCGACGTAGGGCCGGGAGACCAGGGGCCCTTCGACTTCGAGGTGCACCCCCTCGGCCATGGCGGGGGCGGCCAGGAGGATCGCCGACAGGTACTGGCTGCTGGTCCCGCCCTTCAGTCCGGCCCGGCCCCCGCGCAGGCCGGGGCCTCCGACTCGTACGGGAGGACAGCCGTCGCCATGAATCGAGACCGCCTCCGCTCCGAGGGCCCGAAGCGCAGCGAGCAAATCCTCGATGGGGCGCTGCCGCATGCGGGCGTCGCCGTCGATCGTGTACTCTCCCCTGCCCAGGGCCAGCAGGGCGGTCAGGAAGCGCATCGCGGTCCCGGCGTTGCCGACGGTGACCGCGGCCCGGCCCCGGGGGATGGCTCCGCCCCGGCCCTCGATCTCGAAGACCGGGTCCGCGCCCTCCGCGGCGGCGCGCGCCGGGATCCCCGCGGCGTCGAGCGCCGCGATCAAGTGGCGCGAGTCGTCGGACAGGAGCGGATGACGAAGTTGCGATCGCCCCGAGGCCAGGGCCGCGGCGATCAAGGCGCGCTGCGTGGCGCTTTTCGAGGCGGGAGCGTCGACGCATCCCTCGACGCTCGAGACGACAGGTATCGATCGATCGGGATCCACGGAGTGGATCGTACACGAGAAATCGGGCCCTTGACGGCGCCGCGTCCGGTCTCTATCTTCTGCTTCCCATAGCATCGAGTCTCAGGGAGCCGTCCCGTGATCCTTCGCCAGGGCCGATTCGTCGCCGTCGCCGCCGTCGTCGCTCTCACGGTTTTCTTCTTCGGCCTGGGGACGTTCCTGATCGGGGCGCAGCCTCCGGCCAAGCCCCATCCGGCCGAGCACGCCTCCGCCGCGCAGCGCAGCGGCGACGATGACGGCTTCTCGATGACCCTCGCCGAGCCGCGCGAGCACTACCTGGTCGGCATCCGGAGAATCGTCATCGAGCCGACGCTGCCGCCGGGCGACAACGTCGCCGGAGTGGACTTCTTCGTGGACGGGCGCCTGGTCGCCACGGACCGGCGCGCCCCCTTCGCCACCGAGATCGACTTCGGGTCCGAGATCAAGCGGCACACCATCATCGTGACAGCCCAGACGGCGGGGGGCCGGCACGCCAAGGTGTCGTTCATCTCGAGGGCCGCCGATCTCTCGGGCGACCCGGCCGTGCCGATCGCCCTGGTGCCGGCGATCGTGCGGGACGCCACGGGACGATTCGTCGACGGCCTCTCCGT
>DATNEZ010000544.1:0-2280 GCA_035606645.1 Binatia bacterium | reverse complement strand
GCGCCAGCCACTCCGATGCTCGCGTCCTGGCGGCGGCTTTATAGGTCGGCGTCTCCCGCTCCGCCTGCGCGGCCCAAGCCTCCCCGAGCGCCGCCTGAGCGGCGGCCTCCGCCGGCCCGGCGCGCTCGCCCTCGGCCAGGCTCTTCCAGGCCGGCTCGGAGCTCTTGGCCAGCATCGCGAGCCCCCGCTTCCAATCCCCTTTCACGAGGCTCATGAATTTTCCCACGGCCGTGTTGGCCGCCGGATCGTCGGGCTTCGCCTCCAGGGTCTTGAAGTGAGGCTTCAGACCGTCCGACAGCCTTTTCAGCTCCGTGAGCTCCCGTCCGTGCTCTTTGACTTCGTCCTGAAGCTTCCGGTCTCCCGCCGACCGCGCGAGCGCTTCGGCGCGGGCCGCCAGCTTGACCGCCGGCTCGAAGTCGTCGGCCTCCGCGGCCTCCTGAGCGACATCGAGAGCCGCCGCGGCCCACCCCGCCGCCTCCGGTCCTTTCACCGTCGTCTTGGAGAAGAGATCCACTTTCTCGGCCATCGCATCCAGGGGGAAGGCGGCCGCCTTCGCGTCGATCGCTTCGAGAGCCGATTTGACGTCGAGGCCCATGGCCGCGAATTCCTTCGCCAGACGCAGGAGGACGTACAATTCCGCGTCCTTCGCGCCCGAAGCTGCGGCGGCTTGAAGCAGCGTCCGGGCGAGGTCGGCCTTTTCCTTCGCGGTCTTGGCTTGGTCGAGGTTGAAGGTCTTGCGGACCGCGGCCTCCGCCTCGCGTTGCTTCGCCGCCTCCGGCACGGGTCGCTGGAGAGCTGCGGGGCCGGGCGCGACGGCGGGCTCGGCAGGCGCCGGCGGCGGGACCGTGGGAGGCGGTGCCGGCGGCGTTTCGGGTTTCGGCGGCTCCGGCTTCGGGACGGCGACGGGCGTTTCGGGCGGGGGGGCGACCGGGTCCGGGGACGTCCGGCGGGGGATCGGGTCGGAACTCGCCTTCGGCGTGGGAGCGGTCTCGGGCTCCCGGCGTCCTTCGGGCGGCCGGGGCGGTGGAGGAACTTCCTCATTCCGCTTCGCCTCGGGCATCGCCGTCGGAGGACCTGACGGAATCTCGGCGCGGCGTCCGGTCAGGAGGAGGATCGTCGCCCCAAGGACCAGCGCCAGGACCCCGAAGCCTCCCCAAAGCGCGGGGGTCATCGCGGGGCGCTCCTGCGGTCCCAGGGGTCGCATCGACCGCGCGGCCGGAGGTGCGGCAGCGAACGCCGGCCGCGGCGCAGGCTCCACGGCAGAGGCCTTGAGCCGGGCGGCCTCCTTGAAGAACTTCTCCTGCTCCTGGGGGCTCCGCGTGGCGAGGAACTTGGGGGCGCACTTCACGCAGCACGCCTGATCCCCGAGCTTGAGGGCGCCCCCTTTGGCCAGATCGGCGGTGCGGATCTGCTCCTGGCACTGGCTGCAATAGAAAATCTCGTGACCCATGCGCAATCTCACCCCCGCCGCACGACGGCTCAGCTACTTTATCATGAGAATTTGAACCTGGCAAACCGGGGTCGGCGGGGACGGCCGGCGGAGCCGGCGAAGGAAGCGTCGACATCGCCCCCGCCATGGGCCTAGCTGAACACCACGGTCTTGTTGCCGTGGATCATGACGCGGTCCTGGAGGTGGTAGCGCACGCCGCGGGCCAGGACCATCTTCTCGACGTCGCGGCCCAGGCGCATCATGTCGGCCACGGTGTCGCCGTGGTCGACGCGCATCACGTCCTGGTCGATGATCGGGCCGGCATCCAGTTCCGCCGTCACGTAGTGGCAGGTCGCGCCGATCAGCTTCACGCCGCGCTCGAAGGCGGCGTGGTAGGGGCGCGCGCCCGAGAACGAAGGCAGGAAACTGTGGTGGATGTTCAGGATCCGCCCCGCGTACTCCCCCGCCAGCCATTCGGGAAGCACCTGCATGTACCGCGCCAGGACGATGCAATCCCCCCGGCTCTCGGAGATCAGTTCGGCCATCCGGCGGAAGGCGGCCTCGCGGCCTTCCTCGGGCACCGGGACATGGTGGAACGGAATCCCGTGAAACTCGACGAAGCCGCGCAGGGTGTCATGATTGGAGATGACGCACGGAATCTCGACGTCCATCTCGCCGTTCCGCCATCGATGAAGGAGATCCGACAGGCAGTGGTCCTGCGCGCTCACCAGGAGGACCACGCGCTTGGGGACCGAGCTGTCGGTGATCCGCCAGGTCATCGAGAAGGAGCGGGCCAGCGGCTCGAACTTGTTCCGGAAGTCCTCCACGCCGAAGGGAAGCGAACTCGCGAG
>DATNEZ010000543.1:0-2201 GCA_035606645.1 Binatia bacterium | reverse complement strand
CCATCCGAGTTGAGGCGGACGATGCGCATTGACGTCATGGCGACCCACCGCAACCTTCTGGTCCTCGTCGTTCCCCTGCTTCTGCTGGCGCCGGGCCTTGCCTGGGCCGCGCAGACCGGACCCCTGTTCCCGAACCCGGTGATCGGCGTGAACGCGACTGGGATCGTGGTCGGGGAGTTCAACGGGGACGGAATGCCTGACGTCGCCATCGGCGATGGGCGGACCGGCGAGGTGGTGATCGAGCCCGGTCGAGGGGACGGCACCTTCGGGCCGGTGCGGCGTTATCCGATCGGTTACGGCATCGTGCAGCTCGCCTCGGGCGACTTCAATGGGGACGGCCGCCAGGACCTGGCGGTCCTCGGTGAGGGATATCCCCTCTTCGAGAACGATGGGGAGATTTCCGTCCTGCTCGGGCTCGGAGACGGGTCCTTCGCGCCGCAGCCGCCGCTGGCGGTGGGACTGGCGCCAAGGAGCGTCACCGTCGGGGATTTCAACGGCGACGGAAGACAGGATTTGGCGGTGCTCAAGGTCTGCGCGCCGGACAGCCAGTGCGCCACGGGCGAGATCCGGGTCCTCATCGGAGCGGGGGATGGGACCTTCGCTCTCTCCGCCGTGTATCCCGCCGCGGTCGAGCCGATTTCGATCGTCAGCGCCGACTTCGACGGCGACGGCCATCCCGACCTGATCGTCGGGAGCACCTATTCGTATTACCCGGCGACGAACCACGAGCTGTCGCTGCTGCTCGGGAACGGCGATGGGACGTTCCGCGCCGAGATCCCGGCCGGTCAACCGGGCGGCGGGTCCGGTTCGATCGCGGCGGGCGACTTCAACGCCGACGGCAGGCCCGACCTGGCGGTCTCCAGGCACTTTGGGAGCTCCATCACCATCTTCATCGGCAACGGCGACGGGACCTTCCTGGAGAGCGACCTGACCTCCGGCAGGCATCCTTTCGGCATCGAGGTTGGAGACTGGAACGGCGATGGTTTTCAGGACGTCGCGACCGCCGATCATCAGTCCGACGAGGTGTCCGTTTTTCCAGGCCACGGAGACGGCACCTTCGCCGATCGGATCGCAATCCCGGCGGGAGACGGTCCCTACGTGCTGGCGTTCGGCGATCTCGACGTCGATGGGCGCCCCGACCTGCTGGTGGGGAACGGTGCATCGGAGACGGTCCTCATCCGGCTCGGGAACGGCGACGGATCGTTCGGTGCCGGGGCGCGGCAGCTGGACAACTTCGACGTCCAGGGTGTCCGAACCGCCGACTTCAACCTCGACGGCAGGCCGGACCTGGTGGTGTCCTACGGCCAGCTGCCCCCCTACCCGCCGCCCGGGGGTCTCTCGGTGCTTTCGGGCAACGGCGACGGGACCTTCGGGCCGGAGCTGCACCTTGGCGGGAACAAGGCCCGGGGAGAGGCCGTCATCGACGATTTCAACGGCGATGGCCTTCCCGACTTTGCCGTGGGCAATCGGCAGATGGGGAACATCTCCGTCTACCTCGGACGGGGGGACGGGACCTTCGGGGCGGAGAACCTCTTTCCGGCCGGGTACGATCCGGCGCGGATCGCCTCCGGGGATCTCAACGGCGACGGTGTCCCCGACCTGGTCGTGCTGAACCAGGGGTTCAGTTACGAGCAGTCGGTTGGGGACCTGTCGATTCTGATCGGACGAGGCGACGGGACCTTCGCTCCGCAGACCCGCATGCCGGCAGGTGCGGGTCCGATCTCCGTCACGCTCGCCGACTACGACGGTGACGGACGGGGCGATCTGGCTGTGGTCAACCAGGATAACTCCCCCATGACACTGGTCGGCTACGTCCTGATCTTCCTGGGGAAGGGGGACGGCACTTTCTCGCCGGGCCCCCGCCTCGATGTCGGCGGGTACCCGTATCTTGCCCTGGCGCGCGACTTCAACCAGGACGGCCACCTGGACCTCGTGGTGAACAACCGCGGCAACCAGAACTGCTTCGGCTTTTGCGACGGCGACCTTTCGCTCATCCTCGGGAACGGCGACGGGACGTTCCGGCCGCAGGTCCGTCTGTCGACGGGGGGATCGCCGACGCGGATCGTCGCGGCGGACATCGATGGCGACGGCAGGCCCGATCTGGCAAGCGTCAACGAATCGTTCGACGTCTCGGTCCTCTTCAATCACGGCGACGGCACCTTCGCGGCTCCCGCCCGGTTCGGAATCATGGGATACCCCCA
>DATNEZ010000537.1:0-5696 GCA_035606645.1 Binatia bacterium | reverse complement strand
CGGTGCTGAAGCAGTTCCTCAGGACGTTCGACGTGAGCAACATCCTGAATCTGAAGAACCCCTTCTAGGAGCGGGCCAGTGCGAGGACGGGTGACGGCGAGGGCCATCGGGATCGGAGGCGCGGCGCTTCTGGGCCTTGTCGCCTCCTGCCTGCCTGCCGTCGCCGAGCCTCGGGCCGCCGTGGCGGGGAACGGTGCCCTGGTCACCGTCTGGGAGGAGCGCGGCCGCGTGGCGCAGGCCCGCGCCAGCGGGAATTCGTCGATCGCCTTCTCGGTGACGGACGCCTCGGGGACGCGCACCGGCACCGTCCCTCCCACCGGCGACCCGGGCCGGGATGCGGCCCCCTTCCTGGCGTCGGACGCCGACGGCTCGCTGGTGCTGCTCTGGAGCCGGTTCGACGGGGTCTACCGCAAGATCGCCTTCTCGCGGTTCACGAACGGCGTGTGGACCGGCTTCCGTTTCGTCACGTTCGGCCCGGGGGACGACGACCTGCCCCTCTTCGGCGCCGGCCAGGATGGATCGTTCCTGTACTACGTGGTCCAGCCGAACCGTTTCTTCTACGCCCCCATCGACCTCGCTTCGGGGCTTCTTATCGGCCCGCCGCGGGCCATCGACGTGGCGGCCCTGGCCAAACAGAAGCCGCGGCTGATCTCCCCCGGGGCCCCATCGCTCCAGGGCGGGACCGACGCCCCGATCAACTGGAGGGGATGCCGGGAAGGCCAGTGCCCGGGCACGCAGGGCCGGATCTATCTGCCGGGGGACAGCACCGTCCAGGGCGGCGTGGACGTTCCGATCGCCGTCCATCAGTGCTTCGTCCGGACGTCTCAGTGGGGCGTCGGCGCCGAGCACGCGTGCCGCAAGCAGGTCCTGGTCCTTCCCATCGAAGACGGCAAGACGGTGCTGGCGGTCGAATTCCACAACGGGCGGTTCCGGGTCCTGGACCGCAGGCCCCTGCCGCCGCAGGCGCAGGAACAGTTCGGGCAGTCCCTCGCCGATCTCTCCCTTCCGTCCGTCTGCAACTGATCCCGTCCGTCAGTTGATCCGGTCTGTCAGCTGATCCAGGTTGTCAGTGGAAAGGATAGTTCTCGTCGTCCGCCCGCATCACGCGGAAGCGCCGGCGGCGCAGCCGCCAGACGATGCCGTCCCAGAGCTCCTTCAGCCTCCAGACCCGCTTCAGGTACAGGTAGCCGGAGAGCATCCCGCCCAGGTGGGCCAGGTGAGCCACCCCGTCCTGCAGGCTGAGCAGTGAGTACATCTCGATCCCGGCGCACAGCAGGACGAAATTGATGGCCCGCATCGGGAAGATGAACCAGAACAGGATCTGCCGGTTGGGGAACATCAGCCCGTACGCCAGCATCACCCCGAAGATGGCGCCGGACGCGCCGATCGTGGTGACGTCGGGGTAGAAGGGATAGTTGAACAGGCAGGTCGTGATCCCCGCGCCGATGCCGCAGATGAAGTAGTACTTCACGAACAGCCGTGTCCCCCATCCCTTCTCGACCTCGGTCCCGAACATCCAGAGCATGAGCATGTTCAGGAGCAGGTGAGTGAGCCAGCCGGTCGAGTGCAGGAACATGTAGGTGACGAGCTGCCAGAGGAAGAGGCCGTGGACCACCGCGGCGGGTCTCAGGCCGAACAGCCCCTCGAGCCCCACGCCCCAGAAGTTCAACGCGAGGACCTGCACGATGAAGACGCTGAGGTTGGCGATCAGGAGGGCCTTGACACCGGGGGTGATCCGCCCGCCGAGGCCGACCTGCGGGCTGTACGGCGTGCGGGAATAGGACATGTCCGGAAGTTAACACACGGTCCGGGGCATTGCAAACCGGCCGGCAGGAGGCCGTCCGAGCCTAGCCCTCGCGGAGCTCGGCGTTCCAGTAGGCGATGTCGAGGAAGTTCTTCCAGGCCTCGTACTGCCCGGTCGTGAAGGAGATCTTGACCAGCGGGTGCCAGCGCGGCTTGACGGCCGACCGGATCAGGTGCATGCCGGCCTCCTCGGGAAGAAGGCCGCCCTTCCTCGAGTTGCACTTGATGCAGCAGCAGACGACGTTCTCCCAGGTCGACTTGCCGCCGCGCGACAGGGGGACGACGTGGTCGAGGTTCAGGTCGCGCGTCTGGAACTTGTGGCCGCAGTACTGGCAGCGGTTGCGGTCGCGGTAGAAGATGTTCTTGCGCGTGAAGCGCACCTCGTGCCTCGGCAGGCGGTCGAAGTCCACCAGAAGGACGACGCGCGGGATGCGGATGCGCAGCGTGGGCGTGATGATCGAGTCTTCGTGCGACTGCGGAGGGATGTCGACCCAGTCCTCCCAGTCGTACGTGGTGTAGTCGGGAGCGACCGCCCGCACGTGCCCCTTGTACAGCAGGCAGAACGCCTTGCGGACGCTCGTCACCTGGATGGCCTGGAACAGGCGGTTCAGGACCAGAACATTGGTGTCAATCATGGCCAGGCACTGTGCCGCGTGGCCGGCAGCCTCCCCGCGACATGGAAAAAAATATGATCGTCTCAGCCCTTTGTCAAGGAGCGACGCCCGTTGCGCCCGGGCGTGTAGCTCGTGATCAGGCGCTTCTTCTCGGCGTGGCGCTCGAGCGCCAGGCGGACCAGGCGGTCGACCAGGGCCGGGAAGGTCACGCCGCTCGCCTCCCAGAGCTTCGGGTACATGCTGATCGGCGTGAAACCGGGAATGGTGTTCACCTCGTTCACGAAGATCGCCTCGCTGGTCCGATCGAGGAAGAAATCCACGCGCGCCATGCCGCACAGATCGAGGGCGCGGAAGGCCTTGACCGCCAGGTCGCGAATCCTCCCGGCCTGCTCCGCGCTCAGGGGGGCCGGGATCAGAAGCCGCGAGCCCGTGTCGATGTACTTCGCCCGGTAGTCGTAGAACTCGTTCGACGGGACGATCTCCCCCGGCACCGACGCCTCGGGCTTGTCGTTCCCGAGGACGCTGCACTCGATCTCGCGCCCGTCCACCGCCCGCTCGACGACGACCTTCCGGTCGTAGCGCGCGGCCAGGTCGATTCCATCCTCCAGGCCGCGGCGATCCTTCGCCTTGCTGATGCCGACGCTGCTGCCGCCGTTCGCCGGCTTCACGAAGCAGGGATAGCCGAAGGCGCTCTCGACCGCGCGGACGAAGCGCTCGCGGTCCTGCTCCAGGTCGGAGCACCGGATGACCCGGTGGTCGACGATCGGCAGTCCCGCCTGGGCGAAGGCGACCTTCATCATGGCCTTGTCCATGCCGATGGCGGACCCCAGCACGCCCGCCCCGACGTACGGGATCCCGGCGAGCTCCAGGAGCCCCTGCAGCGATCCGTCCTCGCCGCCGGTGCCGTGGACCATGGGGAAGACCACGTCGAGCCGCCCCTTCAGGGCGCCGCCCTCGGCCGCGTGCGCCGCGCGGCCGCCCCCCTTCTGGACCGCCCCGCCTCCGTTGCGCAGCCGGACCAGCCCGCGCACGGAGGGATCGGGCGGCAGGGCGCAGTGGGACTTCCCGATGACCCAGCGCCCCTGTCGCGAGATGCCGATCGGCACGACGTCGTAACGCTTCGGATCCAGCGCTTGCATGATGGCGCGCGCCGAAACCAGGGAGACCTCGTGCTCCACGGACCGGCCGCCATAGACGACCCCGACCCGCACCCTGGCACCGCGCCGCGCCGTCCGTTTCGCCGTCATGCTCCGTTCCCCCGCGCGGCCACCCATGCCGGCTCGGGCTCGGGCGCCGGGGTCGACCCGGCGCTCCGCCGGCTGGAGCGCAGCTCCTCCCGCAGCCGTTCCTCGAGCCGGCCCGCCTGCGCCTTGTCGATCGCCGACAGGAAGAACGCCTGCGGATGCTCCCCCTGCAGCCGGTCGAGCACTCCCTGGGGCGCCCGGTCGATCTTGTTGAAGACCAGCAGGGCCGGGTACGCCGCGAGCCCGAGGTCGTCGAGCGTCTCCCGCGTGCTCTTCATCTGGTCTTCCAGGGCGGTCGACGAGGAATCGATCACGTGGACCAGCAGGTCGGCCTCCACCGCCTCCTCGAGCGTGCTCCGGAACGAGGCCACCAGGTGGTGCGGCAGCTTGCGGATGAACCCGACCGTGTCGGTCACCAGGAACGGCGGCCGCCCGCCCCGCTCGCAGCGCCTGACCAGGGGATCGAGCGTCGCGAACAGGCGGTCCTCGACGAGGGCCCCCCCGTCGGTCAGAAGGTTCATCACCGTCGACTTGCCCGCATTCGTGTACCCCACCAGGGCGGCGCGCGGCAGCTCCTGGCGGCGCTTCCTGCGCTCGCCCCGCTCCTTCTCGATGGCTTTCAGCTCGGAGGCCAGCTTCGCGATCCGGCGCCTGATCAGCCGCCGGTCGGTCTCCAGCTGCGTCTCTCCCACTCCCCTCTGGCCGATGCCGCCGGCCTGCCGCGACAGGTGGCTCCAGTGCCGGGTCAGCCGGGGAAGCAGGTAGCGCAGCTGCGCCAGCTCGACCTGGGTGCGGGCCTCCCGCGTGCGCGCCCGGCGGGCGAAGATGTCCAGGATGAGCCCGGATCGGTCCAGCACCTTCACCGGGATCTCGTTCTCGAGGTTCTTGATCTGCGCCGGCGACAGGTCGTCGTCGAAGATCACCAGGTCGGCGGCGTGCTCGCGGGCCAGGGCGGCCAGCTCGTCGACCTTGCCCCGCCGCACCAGGGTGGCCGCGTGGAGCGGCCCGCGATCCTGGACCACCGTCGCGACGACCCGGGCCCCCGCCGTCCCGGCCAGAAGGCCAAGCTCGAGCAGGTGCTCATCCACCTCGGCGCGTTCCCTGCGGTGACGGCAGATCCCGGCCAGAATGGCCTTTTCCTGACGAATCACCACACGATCTTAGTCTCGGCGGGGGGGATCGTCAATCGAGGCGCGGGGGTTCGGACCGGTGAGCCCGTCTGGGCCCGCGGACGGCCGCTCCCTAGCGGGAGGCGGGACGGGTGTCGCCGTCCTTGAGGAGAGACTCGACGAGCGCTTCGTAGTTGTCCGGCAGCGAGTTCCCGGCGTAGCGGATGATGCCGTCCTTGCCGACCAGGAAATTCTGGGGGATGTACGAGACCCTGTAGCGGTCCTGGACCGCTCCCCCTTCGTCCCACAGGATGGGGTAGTTGACCTTGAGATCGTGCGCCACCGCCCGCACCACGTCGGGAGACTGGTTCATCTCGACCACGATCCCCAGCACCTGGAAGCCGCGGTCCCGGTACTTGGCGTAGGTCTCCTTGAGATGCGGGACCTCCTGCAGGCAGGGGACGCACCACGTGGCCCAGAAGACCACCTGCACGACCCGCTGACCGCGCATGTCCTTGAGGCTGTACTTGTTGCCGTTCAGGTCCTTCAGGACGAAGTCGTGCGCCAGGCTGCCGACCTTGTGGCCGGGAGTCGGCGGCAGGACCGGCATCTTCTGGGCCAGAGCCGGCTCCGGCCGCTGGAGCAGGAGAGCGGAGACCAGGAGCGCGGGGACCAGGACCGCCGCGAGCCGGAACGCGCGCACTCCCCTGGGGGCCGGCCGGGTGGACAGAGAGGCGGGGGGGGTCGTCACAGGATGCGATCGATCTTCTCGACCAGCTTCTCCCTGGGAACGAACCCCAGGAGCTGGTCGAGGACCTTCCCCCCCTTGAAGAACAGGACGGTCGGGACCGACATGATGCCGTACTTCACCGCCGTCGCCTGGGCCCGGTCGATGTCGAGGTGGGCCACCTTGAGGCGGCTGGCGT
>DATNEZ010000534.1:0-6670 GCA_035606645.1 Binatia bacterium | reverse complement strand
CGGATCGCCGAGCAGGTCCAGAGCGATCTGAAGAAGGTCGGCATCGAGGTCTCGATCCGCGAGGTGGACTGGGCGGCCTACATCGCGGGCGTCTCGGGCACGCGGGACAAGCCGGGGCAGGCGCAGATGTTCCGCTTCGGCTGGTATCTCGACTATCCCGACGCGGACGCCATCCTGCGGCCGCTCCTGCATTCGTCCAACTGGGGCCCGGCCGGCAATTTCGGACGGTACAAGAACCCCGCGGTCGACGCGCTCATCGATCAGGCGCTCGACACGGCCGACCCGAAGGCGCGCGCCGACCTCTATCGCCGGGCGGAGCGGATCGCCGTGATGGACGATCCTCCCTGGATCTTCCTCGCCTACATGGAATCGAGGACGCTGTACAAGCCGTACGTCAAGGGGGTCGTCCTGTCCCCGCTCGGTGAGTTCCGCCTGCCGCTCGACCGCCTGAGAATCGAGAGGGGCGCGACCTGACGAGCTACGTCCTGAGGCGGATTCTCGGCCTGGTGCCGGTCCTGCTCGCGGCCGCGGCGATCGTCTGGCTCTTCCTGTTCTTCCTTCCCGGCGATCCCGCCCGGCTGATCGCCGGCGGCGCCAGCGCCGACCCCGACGTCCACCAGTCGATCCGGGAGGAGTGGGGGCTCGGTCGCCCCGCCCCGGAGCAGTTCCTGCACTACCTGGGGATGATCCTGCGCGGCGAGCTCGGCACCTCGTACGTGCAGAAGCGTCCGGTGTCGGCCATCATCGCCGACCACTTCCCCGCGACCCTCATCCTCGCCGTCGCCGCGGTCATCCTGTCGGCGGGCGGAGGCCTCGTCCTCGGATCGCTCGCCGCGCTCTATCGCGGGCGGCTGGTCGATACCCTCGTGCTCCTCCTGGCGCTGCTGGGCACGTCCCTGCCGGTCTTCTGGCTGGGCCTCATCCTCATGCTCGTGTTCGCCTCCTTCCTGGGGTGGCTGCCGGTCCTGGGATACGGCATGAACGGGGCGGTCCTGCCGTTCACCTCGATCCGCCTGCCGGAGTGGGACCACCTGGTCCTGCCCGCCCTGACCCTGGCGCTCGCGTCGATGGGTGCGATCGCCCGGGTCGCCCGCGCCAGCCTGATCGAGACCGGCACCGCCGATTTCCTGCAGACCGCGCGGGCCAAGGGGGCGTCCGGCGCGCGCGTGTTCGCGCGCCACACCCTGCAGAACGCGCTCATCCCGATCGTCACCGTCATCGGCCTCGATTTCGCCGGTCTCCTCGGGGGGGCGGTGGCGACGGAGTACGTCTTCGCCTGGCCCGGCCTCGGGAAGACCATCGTGCGCGCCATCGGCCTGCGGGACCTGCCGGTGGTCGAGGGGGGCGTCCTGTTCCTGACGGCGATCTTCGTCCTGGTCAGCCTCGCGCTCGACGTCGCGTACCTGTACCTCGACCCGCGCGTCCACTACTCGCGTTCCGCCTGATAGAATCCCTCCCTCCGGAGGAGTCCCGATGCACGGGCACGCTGCCCGACCCCAGGAACCGGCGCGCCTGCCGAATCTGTTCGGCATGGATCGCGAGGAGATCGCCTCGGCCCTGGCCCCCCTGACCGGCAAGGCCTTCCACGCCTCGCAGGTCTATCACTGGATGTACGGCCCCCTGCAGACCGACTTCCAGGCGATGACCGATCTTCCGGCGGCCCTCCGCTCCGAGCTGTCGGGGCGCTTCCGGGTGGACTGGCCCGGGATCCGGGAGGTCCGCGCCTCGATCGACGGATCGAAGAAATACGTCTGCGCCCTTGGGGACGGCGGCCTGATCGAGGCGGTGTACATTCTGTACGGCAGCCGCGTCACGCTCTGCCTGTCGTCGCAGGTCGGGTGCCCGCTCGCGTGTCGCTACTGCATGACCGGGACGATGGGAGCCGGGCGGAACCTGTCTCCCGGCGAGATCGTCGGCCAGATCGCCGCGATCGCCCGCGAGAACAACCTGTCCCCGGGCGGATTCCGGATCGTCTTCATGGGAATGGGCGAGCCGCTCCTGAACTACGACTCGGTGATGCGCGCCTTCCGCATCATGATCGACCCGAAGGCGTTCCGCCTCACGCCGCGCCGCGTGACGCTGTCGACGGCCGGCGTCGTCCCCGGCATCGAGCGCCTGGCGCGCGAGACGTCGCGCCCGCGCCTGGCGATCTCCCTCGGCGCCACCACGGACGCGGCGCGCAACGACCTGATGCCGATCAATCGCAAGTACGACCTGAAGACGCTCCTCGCCGCCTGCCGCCGCGTCCCGCTCATGCCGCGCGAGAAGGTGACGTTCGAGTACTGCCTGATCGCCGGCCTGAACGACCGCGACGAGGACGCCGCCCGGATCGCCCGGCTGGTGCGGGGCCTGAGGTCCAAGGTCAACGTGATCCCGTACAACGAGGCGGGGGTGCCGGGATTCAAAACGCCGCAGGTCTCGGGGGCCGGCCGCTTCCGCGACGCCCTCGTGGCGCGCGGCGTGACGGCCACCATCCGCTGGAGCAAGGGGCGCGACGTCGGGGCCGCCTGCGGCCAGCTGGTCACCGCCGCGGCCCGCTGAGGGAGGACCCGATGCCCCGTCCGAAGCACGCACGACGATCGCGACCGCGCCACGCTCCACGCCGCCGCCCCCGCTCGGAGCGCCGCCGTCCGGCCGTCGCGATCGACCTCGCCGGCCGCGTCGCCGTCGTCACCGGAGGATCGCGCGGCATCGGCCGCGCCTGCGTCCTGGCGCTGTCCGCCGCCGGCGCCGACGTGGTCTTCTCGTACCGGTCCCGGGCCAAGGCCGCCCGCGAGCTCGAGCGGCGCGTGCGCGCCTTGGGCGGCCGTGCCGTGGCCGTTCACGCGGACGTCTCGCGCCCCAAAGACTGCGACCGGCTGGTCCGATCGGCGCTTCTGCGCTTCGGGCGCGCCGACATCCTGGTGAACAACGCCGGCATCTGGGAGCCGCCCGAGGGGGTCGAGGTCGCGACGCTGAGCGACGCGCAGTGGGAGAAAACTTTGCGCGTCAACCTGGACGGCTCGTTCTACTGCACCCGTGCCGTCGTCCCCGCGATGCGCGAGCGCCGCTGGGGGCGCATCGTCAACATCGCCTCGACCGCCGGACAGCGCGGCGAGGCGCTGCACTCCGACTACGCCGCCTCCAAGGGGGGGATCATCTCGTTCACCAAGGCGCTCTCGACCGAGCTCGGGCCCCACGGCATCCTGGTCAACGCCGTCGCCCCCTGGTGGGTGGACACCGACATGAGCCACGACACCCTCGAGCGCGAGGGTCCGGCCGCGGGGGAGTCCTCCCCTCTCGGCCGCGTCGCCACCCCCGAGGAGATCGCCGGCCCGGTCCTGTTCCTGTGCTCCGACCTCGCGTCGTTCATCACGGGCGAGATCCTCAACGTCAACGGCGGGACGATCCTCTGCGGGTGACATCCCTGTGGTTCTGGTTGACTGGGTGACAGGATAGGAGTAGCTTTCCTCATCGCCGCCAACCAGACACATCCGTACCCGCCGTGTCGATGGGGGGTTACCATGCACCATGTGAAACATGCGGCGTCCGCCGTCCTGCTCGCCTTCGGGATCGCCTCTCTCGCGCTGGGAGGTCTGCCGATCGATTTCCAGGCGTCCCGGCGCACCAAGGCAGGAGAACACTCGACCTGGGTCGCTTCCGGCGACTTCAATGAGGACGGACACCTCGATGTCGCCGTATCGAACGACACTGCCAGCACCGTGTCGATCCTCCTGGGAGACGGCCGGGGAGAGTTCGCGCCGGCCGTGAACATCCCCGGAGGGAACCGCCCGGCAGCCATCGTCGCTGCAGACTTCAATCTCGACGGCCACCTCGACCTCGCCACGGCGGAGCAGTTCGGCCACTCCATTTTCGTAACGCCGGGGGATGGCGCCGGTCACTTCGGGACCGGACGCAGCTTCTTCATGGGAGATTTCACCGATCGCCTGGTCGCCGGCGACTTCAACGAGGACGGCCGGCCCGACATCGCGGCCAACAGCCGGGACCTCCGCCGTGTGGTGACCCTGTTCGGCGACGGCGCCGGGGGCCTCGGCCCTTTCTTCGTCTCCGCCTCGAACCTCTCGCCCGCGTCAATCACGACGGCGGATGTGAACCGGGACGGCCACCTCGATCTGGTGGTCGGCCGGTGGGAGGGCAACCTGGTGTCCATACTGTACGGAAGCGGCCAGGGGGCCTTCCCGACACAAGTCGCATACAGCGCAGGGGTCGAGCCCTTCTCGGTTGCCACTGCGGACTTCAACAATGACGGCGCGCTGGACGTGGTCACCGGCGGCGGCCTCAGCCCCTCGCTGTCCGTACTGCCGTCGAACGGCACGGGCGGCTTCGGTCCCGCGCAAATCCTGCCCGGGGCCAAGATATGGGCCGTGCGTAGCGCCGACATGGACGCCGACGGCAAGCCGGACATTGTCGCGACCAATCGAAATTTCAATCAAGTGTCGGTGTACCGTGGAGTGGGCGGCGGGAGCTTCGAGGCCGCCCGGATGTTCGGGGCCGGGGCCGCGCCGTGCGACCTTGCGACGGGGGACTTCGACGAGGACGGCCGGCCCGATGTCGCGACCGCCGATTGGAGCGGATACGACGTCTCGCTGCTCCTGGGTGACGCACTCGGAAATTTGCCGGGCTTTCGCCGCCAGGCCCTGACCTGGAACCCCTACGCCATGGTCGCCGCGGATTTCGATGAAGACGGACGGAACGATCTGGCGCTGACCCAGTCGGACGTCGCGATTCGACTCGGCGATGGCGCGGGTTGGTTCGGGCCGGAGCAGACGTTCCGGGCCGACGACCAGGTCTCCTCGCTGGCGGTCGGAGACTTCAACGGAGACGGGCATCTCGATCTCGCGACGGGGAACCAGGTGTACGTCTTCTTCGACTTCCCGCCGCCTCCGTCCATTTCGATTCTCCTGGGGGACGGCCATGGCGCGTTCGCGCGTGCCTTCGGGACGACCCTCGACTGGGGGTACCTGCCCTCCGTCCTCGTGCCGGGAGACTTCAACGAAGACGGTCACCTCGATCTCGCGGTCGGCGGCTACATCGATCCCGGCGTCCTGATTTTTCTGGGGAATGGAAACGGGTCGATGACCGCTGGCCAGTACCTGCCTGTCTTCGGCAGTGTCCGGGGAATGGTCGCGGCCGATATCGACGAGGACGGCCACCTCGACCTTGCGGCGACTTCAGGAAACTTTCTCCACCTTCTCCGGGGCCTCGGGGACGGAGGGTTCGTTGCGTACACGCAGCTGGCCACGCAGGGCAACCCCCGAGGCGTCGCGGCCCTGGATCTGAATCACGACGGTCATGTCGACTTCGCGGTCGCCAACCAGGGCCACACCGTTTCGCTCTTCCTGGGGAGCGGAACCGGGCTTTTTCCAGGCACAAGCCTGCTCGAAACGGACAGCGGGACATCCCTGGTCGAGGGCGCGGATTTCAATGCCGACGGCCATGTCGATCTGGCCGTCGCAAACAATTTCGGGATGATCCTGTTCCCCGGTCGCGGGGACGGGACGTTCTCCCCGGCGCGGACATTCCAGGCGGCCACCGGGAACACGCTCCTCGTCGCGGACTTCGACGACAATGGCTCCCCCGACCTGGCGTGCGCGACAGGGGCGGTGGAAAACTCGATGACCTTCATGCTCAACCGCACTCCGCAAGTGAACCTGGCGATGGAGAACGGCGGCCTCTCCTGGAGCCGGGTCGGCACGGCCACCGGCTACGATCTGGTTCGCGGGGATCTCGGGGCGCTCCTCGCCTCGGGAGGCGACTTCAGGGTCTCGACCCTGGAATGCATGGCCGACGACCTGGCGGGCTCGGCGCTTCTCGACTCGGCGGTCCCAACCGCCGGATCGGGCTTCTGGTACGTGGCGCGGGCGGTGATGCCGGTCGGGCGCGGGACCTACGATTCCGGTTCGGATTCCCAGGTCGGATCGCGCGACGTGGAGATCGATACGTCCGCCCTATCCTGTCCCTGACTCCGCGAGGGCCGCTCGCAGGGCCCCGATCGCCGCGGCCGGATCGGCGGCCGTGGCGATGAACGAGATGGCGGCGACGCCGGCGATCGGCAGGCCGCGCAGCTCGGCGGCAGTGCCGGGGTTGATGCCGCCGATGGCCCAGACGGGGATCGTCACGGCCTCGGCGACCTTGCGCAGCATCTCCGGCCCCTGCGGCGGGCCGAAGGCCGACTTGGAAGGCGTGGCGAAGACCGGGCCGAAGAACAGGTAGTCGGCGCCGTCCTTCCGGGCCTGCTTCGCCTCGGCGAGAGAGTGGACCGATCGCCCGACCAGGAACTTCTTCGGGGCGTGCCGTCGCACCGGAGCGATCGGCAGGCCGTCGGCGGGCAGGTGGACCCCGGCGGCCTTCGCGGCCAGCGCCACGTCGAGGCGATCGTTCACCACGACCGGGCAGCGCGCCCCCCGCGGCTTCGCCGCCTCGACGATCGACCGGACCAGCTGCAGCATCGGGCCGCCTAGCAGGTCCTTCTCGCGCACCTGGACCAGGTCGCAGCCCCCCGCGATCGCCTGGGCGACCACCTCGAGGAGCGGCCGTTCGCCGGCCGCCTCGCGGCCGGTCACGAAGCAGACGCCGGGGGGATCAGGTCTCATCGTGCGCGGCGGCGCCATCCTGCGATGGCCCCTTGAGGGCGCGGCAGAAGGCCAGGAAGTCGATCCCGCCCATCCCG
>DATNEZ010000512.1:0-2719 GCA_035606645.1 Binatia bacterium | reverse complement strand
AGGTATCCCGCCCGTTCTTCGTGGAAGACCCACCGGACTCCCTCGTAGTCGACCTGCGGCCAGCGCCGTCGCGCCTCCGCGGTCGTGAGCTCCTCGTACGGAAACCCGCGCTCTTTCAGGAGCGGCATTGCGGCCCGGATGAAGTCGTCCGGACCCGTCACGAGCCAGATTGCGCCGGTCGGGTGGTAGATCGGCCGCTTCCACCGGCGCTCGTTTTCCTGCCAGAGCTCGAAAGCGCGCGCCACCATCTCGACGTAGATCCGGTCCGGCCCGTAGGTGGCGCGGATGACCCGCGTCTCGCCGCCCGAGCTGGCGCGCGAGTTGCCCGGGCCCCAGGCGTCGACCAGGGTGACCCGGGCCCCCCGCCGGACGAGGGACAGGGCCGTGAAGCCGCCGAACACGCCGGCCCCGACGACCGCGACGCGCGGGCGCGCGGCCGGGCGCCTGGTTGCGGCGCCGGCCGGCCGGGCGGGGCCCGCGAGAACGGGACCTGCCAGGAGGCGCGACGCGGCCAGCGCGGCGCAGGCGGCTCCCCCCTTGAGAACGCCTCTCCGTGACACGCCTCGATGGTGCATCGCGTCGACCTCCGTGAACAGCGGGGATCCTACCTCCGAACGTCCGCGGACGCGGCCCGCGTCCGTCGCGGGACGGTCGCCTCGGTTAGAATGACGCCGCATCGCAGGGCGGAGAGGGCGACATGAGAAGGCTGTGGATCGACGGCCAGTTCACCTCGGGATCGAAGGGGGAGGTCCTCCGGGTCGTCGACCCGGCGACCGAAGTGGTCGTCGACGAGGTGCCGAAGGGGGGACCGCCCGAGGTCGATCGCGCGGTGGCGGCGGCGAAGCGGGCGTTCCCGGCCTGGAAGCGCCTGCCGGCCATGGCGCGCGCCGACCTCCTGGTCGAGGCGGCGCGCCGCCTGCGGGAGGGGCGCGAGGAGTTCGCGCTCACCCTGACGCATGAGACCGGGCGCACCCTCCGCAAGAACCGCGGGTACGTCGACTGGTCGGCCCTGTGCTTCGAGTACTACGCCGGCCTGATCAGGGACCGTCGCGGCCGCGTCATCCCCTCGGCCGAGCCCGGGCAGCTGAACCTGGTGATCAAGGAGCCGATCGGGGTGGTGGGCTGCATCGTCCCGTTCAACTACCCGCTGATGCTCCTCGCCTGGAAGGTCGCGCCGGCGCTCGCGGCCGGCAATACCGTGGTGATCAAGCCGGCTTCGCAGACACCGCTCCTGACCCTGGACCTGCACCGGGTCTTCGACCACCTGCCGCAGGGAGTCGTCAACATCATCACCGGATCCGGCGGCGAGGTCGGGGACGCGCTGGTGCAGCACCCCGACGTTCCGTGCATCGCCTTCACCGGCTCGACCGCCGTCGGCCAGCACATCTACCGGATGGGCGCCTCGCGCATCAAGAAGCTCCACCTCGAGCTGGGGGGCAGCGACGCGGCGATCGTCTGCGCCGATTGCGACCTGGAGGCCGCCGTGCGGGCGGTCGCCTGGACGGCGTTCCTGAACGCCGGGCAGGTCTGCACGAGCGCCGAGCGGATCTACGTCGAGCAATCCATCCACGGCGAGTTTCTCGAGCGCCTCGCCGCCCTGACGAAGCGCCTGGTCGTCGGCCCCGGCATGGACGAGGGGACCGAAGTGACGCCGCTCATCGGGGCGCGCGAGAGGGACCAGGTCGAGTCGCGGGTCTCCCAGGCGATCCGCGAGGGGGCGAAGGTCGTGGCCGGCGGCCGGCGGCCGCCGCAGCACGCCCGGGGATGGTTCTACGAGCCGACGGTCCTCTCCGACGTGCGCCACGGCATGAGCCTCTTCCAGGAGGAGATCTTCGGCCCGGTCGCGCCGGTCCTGCCGTTCCGCACCTTCGACGAGGCGCTCGCCCTGGCGAACGACTCCCCCTACGGGCTGGGGGCGACGCTGTTTTCGCGCGACGCCCGCCGGGTGCGGCAGTACTTCGAGGAGATCGAGGTGGGGAACGTCTGGGTGAACGACCCGCTGGTGGACAACCCCGCCGGGCCGTTCGGCGGGATGAAGATGTCCGGCATGGGCCGCGAGCTGGGGGAGGAGGGGCTCGAGGAGTTCCAGCAGACCAAGCATGTCCACTGGGACATCGAGGGTTCGATCAAGCCGTGGTGGTTCCCGCTCCCCAGGTGACCCCCGCGCCGCGTGCTACAATTTCCCGAATGATCTCCCTGAAGAAGGCCTTGGTCCTGTCGTTCGTGCTGGCGGCCCTCCGCGTGCCGGCGGCCGGGGCCGCGGGCACAGCCATCACCTACGAAGCGGGAGGCGAGACCGTCCCGGCCTACCTGGCCAGGCCGGCGGCCCCGGACGGCCGGCCCGGGGTCGTCATCGTGCACCACCTCTGGGGGCTCGATTCGCACACCCGGTCCGTCGCCGACCGGCTCGCCGGGCTCGGGTACGTCGCGGTGGCCCCCGATCTGTATCGCGGCAAGCTCGGAGGGGACTACGGCCTGGCCCAGGAGATGATGGACCGCCTCGACGGCGCCCGGGCGGTCGCCCTGGTGAACGGGGCGATCGGCTATCTCAGGGGCCTCGACGGCGGGAAGAGCCGCAGGCCGATCGCAATCATCGGATTCGGCATGGGGGGACGGGTGGCGCTGTCGGCGGCGCTCCAGGGGGCGGACGCGCAGGCGCTGGTCATCTTCTATGGTCACGTCGAGTCGACGAAGGAGGCGGTCATGCCCCTCCGGATGC
>DATNEZ010000496.1:0-17192 GCA_035606645.1 Binatia bacterium | reverse complement strand
TGGGACACGGCTCCCGGGAGAACTCCCGAAAATCGTCCTCGGTGAAGGCGCGCGTGATCTGCCGGGCACGGTCCGCCCGGAAGTTGAAGAAGACGACGGCGTCGCCGTCGCGGACGCGCGCATCCCGATCCGCCCCGGCGGCCGGGGCCCGGGGGACGGCGCCTGACGGGCCGGGCTCGACGATCGAGGGGACCAGGAACTCATCGGTGACACCTCCGGCATAGCCGGCCTCGACCGCCGCCTCGGCCGTCGGGTGGGCGGGCCCCTCGCGCCGGACGAGGGTTCGCCAGGCCATCCCGGTACGGTCCCAGCGGGTGTCCCGGTCCATGGCGTAGAAGCGGCCGGAGACGGTGGCGATCCGTCCCAGGCCCGCGCTCGCGAGCAGGGCGCCGGCGCGGCGCGCGTACTCCAGGCCGCTCCTGGGCGGCGTGTCGCGCCCGTCCATGAACGCGTGCAGGAACAGGAGGCGCACGCCGGAGGCGGCCGCGGACCGCACGACGGCCTCCAGGTGATCGATGTGGCTGTGCACGCCGCCGTCGCTCAGGAGGCCCATCACGTGGAGGGCCGCCCCGGGACGGCGGGCCGTCTCGAAGGCCGCCGCCAGGACCTCGTTCCGATCGAACTCCCCGCTGCGGATGGCGCGGTTGATGCGCGACAGGTCCTGCGGGACCACCCGCCCGGCGCCGAGGCACAGGTGGCCGACCTCCGAGTTGCCGATCACGCCCCGCGGCAGGCCGACCGACTCACCGGAGGCCTCTAGGAGGGATGTCGGGTAGGTGCGGCCGAGCCGCTCCATGAAGCGCGGCGCGCTCTGGGCGATGGCGTTGCCCGGGCCGGTCTCGCCGTGTCCCCAGCCGTCGAGGACGATGAGGACAGCGGGAAGGGGATGCCGCATCGGCCGTCGCTACACTTCGCCCGTCTCGGCGGTGTAGACGGGCGCCGTGCTGATGCCGAGCTCCTCGATCGGGCGCTCCTCCTGGAAGTCCACGAGGACGCTGTTCCATTCTCCGCACCGCTCGCACCAGTCGGTCCAGGCGGGATACTTGCGGGAGCAGGTGGCGCAGGCGTACTCGACCTTCAGCACCTCGGCCTGCCGGAGGACCAGCTCGAGCTCCTTCAGCGCCTCGCGCAGGTGGCCCTGCCGCTCCATCAGCTTCGCCAGGTGGTAGTGCAGGGCCGGGAAGTAGGTGACGCGCCCCTTCATCTGCGAGAACTGCTGCAGCGCCTCGTCGATCATCTCCAGGCGGTAGTACAGCTTCCCCAGGAAGAACCGGGGGATGATGTCCTTCTGGCTCTTCCAGATCGCCGCCTTCAACGCCTCGATGGCCCGGCGCGGCTGCTCCAGCGAGAGGTAGTGGTCCTCGATGGTCGTCAGGAAGATCGGGTGGCCGGTGGCCTCGTACGCCTTCTCCCACACCTCGACCGCCTCCTCGGGCTGGTGCAGGGACAGGAGCCCCTTGCCCAGGGCGAGGGGGGCCGGGACGAACGAAGGCTCCATGCCGGCGAGCCGCCTGAGGATGCCGATCGCCTCGCGCGTCCGGCCCTGCTCGAGCAGGCGCTGCGCCAGCATGTAGCGGATGCCGAGGTGGTGCTTCTTCTCGGACTTGGCCGAGCGGCCCATCTCGACGAGCTGCTTCTCGATGCTCTGCTGGATCTCCCAGGCCTTCTCCCACTCCCCTCCGCTGATGCACAGGGCGCGGTACTTCCGGCAGGCGGCGAGCGAGCGCTTGGGGTTCATCTCGATGATGCGGTTGAGGACCGCCTTGGCGTTCTCGATCGCCCCGGCTTCCTCGTAGTCGGCCACCAGGGAGTAGAGGGGCTGCAGGTCGTTCTCCTTCACGCGCGCCGCGCGGCGGTGGTACTCGATCGCCTCGCCGTGACGCCGCAGGGCCCGCAGGACCTCGCCCCCCTTGATGAGGGAGTCGAAATGGTTCGACTCGATCTGAAGCGCCGCGTCGAAGTGCTCGAGGGCCCTCTCCTCGCGCCCGTTCAGCATCGATTCCACGCCGCGCAGGTAGTGCTCCTCGGCTTCCTTCCGCGAGCGGGCCTGGCGTCGCGCGGTCAAGTCGCCGAGCACGCGGCGCAGGTCGCGCAGCACGCCGAACAGGAGCGGCACGACCATGGACACGCCGCTGGCCACGAGCAGGGCGAACCAGACGGGGACCTGGATACCGCGGCTCAGGATGATCCGGCTGTCGAGGACCGCCTGGTTGGTGACGTACAGGACCGACAGGACGAAGACGACCAGGCCCCCGAACATCAGGTACAGGAAAGTCCGGATCTTCATCGCTGTCCCGCCGGGAGCCGCGCTCCCAGGAGCCTTAGAGCAGCCCCTTCTCGACCTTCTCCTGACAGGTGACGCAGTGGCTCGCCCAGGGGACCGCCTCGAGGCGCCTCTTCTCGATCTCTTCCTCGCACTCGAGGCAGGTGCCGTACTTGCCCTTGGCGATCCGGTGGATCGCCTCGTCCACCTTCTGCAGGACCTCGCGGTCGGTGTTGGACAGGGAGTACAGGAACTCCTTGGTGTAGGCGCTCGAGGCCTTGTCGGCCAGGTCCTGCGTCCCCTCGTCCTCGGTCATGCGGCCGTAGTTCTTGTTCTTGTTGTAGGCCTCCGCCACGCTCTTCTTCTTGTCGAGGAGGCGCTTCTTGTAGGATTCGAGCTGTTTTTTCAACATGGCCATTGGGGGGCTTCCTTTCCTGCCTCAGGGTATTCCGTAGCGCTTGCGTTTTTCCAGCAAGGTCTTGCGATTGATGCCGAGGATGCGCGCCGCCTCGCTCCGGTTGCCTCCCGTGACCCGCAGGACATCCCGGATATATTGCTCCTCGACCTGGGCGAGGGAAAGCCGGCGCTCGGCCGCCCCCGCCGTCAGCCCGGGGACGGGATCCCCCAGGATGCGGACGACGTCGGGCCCGATCTCGTTGCCATTCTCCATGATCGTGGCGCTCTCGATCACGTTCTGCAGCTCCCGGACATTGCCCGGCCAGGAGTGACGCATCATCCGGTCGAGGGCCCCGCGCGACAGCGCCTTCACGGCGCCCCCCTGCTTCCTTGCCACGTCGCGCAGGATCTGTTCCGCCAGGACCGGCACGTCCTCCATCCGATCGCGGAGGGGGGGAATCTCGAGCCGGATGACGTTCAACCGGTAGAACAGGTCCTCGCGAAAGCTCCCCGCCGCCACCAGGGGCGCGAGATCGGCCTGCGTCGAGGACAGGATCCGCACGTCCACGCTCAAGGTCTTCGTCCCCGCGAGGCGCTCGAACGACCGCTCCTGCACGACCCGCAGGAGCTTCCCCTGCAGCGAGGGGGCCAGCTCGCTGACCCCGTCGATCAGGATCGTGCCGCCGTCCGCCAGCTCGAAGCGCCCCTTCTTCTGCTCCGCCGCGCCGGTGAACGCCCCCTTCTCGTGGCCGAAGAGCTCGCTCTCGAGGAGGTCGACCGCGACGTTGGCGCAGGCGATGGTCACGAACGGCCCGGCGCGCCTCGGGCTGACGTCATGGATGAAGCGCGCCAGGATCCCCTTGCCGGTGCCGCTCTCGCCGACCAGGAGCAGGCTCGCGTCGCTCGTCGCAACCTTCCGCGCCAGCGCGACGACCCGCGCCATCAGCGCCGACCGGTGCACCAGAGGAAACGCCGCAACGTCGGAGGCGATGGCGTTCACGCGGGAATCCTTCCGCCAGTGAGGCGGGTAATGTACGGATCGCCCCGGGCAAAGTCAACTCTTGCGCGCCGCCGAAGTCCCTTTGTTCCTGCGGCTTTGAGCGCTCTCCAGCGCCACTTTCGGCGCGTCCCCCCAGAGTCCCTCCAGGTTGTAGAACTCCCTGGTCTCCCGGGTGAAGACGTGCACCACGAGATCGGAGAAATCGATCAGGATCCAGTCGCCGAGATCGTATCCCTCCACGTGGCCCGGATGCACCCCCTTCTCCGAGAGGCGCTCGACGACGGCGTCGCAGATCGCCTGCGTCTGCCGCCTTTGCGCGCCGCCGACGATCACGAAGGCGTCGGTGAACGACGCGATCCCCTTCAGGGACAGCGCCACGGGGTCCTCCGCCTTCCGATCGGCGGCGGCCTCGAGCGCGAGCGAGATTTTCTTCTTAAGTAGGATGTGCCCCTCCTTCCCGGCGCACGCCGTCCGAGTCCGGCGGCGCGCCCGCCGGGACCGGCGCGCCCGCGTTCAGGATCGACCACACCTCCTCGAGCAGATCGCGAATCCCCTCGCCGCTCACCGCCGAGATGGCGACGAACGGGACCCCTTCCGAGGCGCAGCGGGCGCGCAGCGCCTCCAGGCGCCCGCGGTCGGACAGCGCGTCGATCTTGGTGCCGGCCACGATCCGCGGCTTGCCGGCCAGGTCGTCGCTGAAGGCCTTGAGCTCGCCGTGGACGATGTCCATCTCGCTCACCGGATCGCGCCCCGACATCTCCGAAGCGTCCACCAGGTGCACCAGGACGCGGGTCCGCTCGATGTGCCTCAGGAACTTGATCCCGAGCCCCTGTCCGTGGTGCGCCCCCTCGATCAGGCCCGGGATGTCCGCCACCACGAAGGTCCGATACTGGCCGAGATCGACCACCCCCAGGTTCGGCTCGAGGGTCGTGAAAGGATACGCCGCGATCTTCGGGTGCGCCGAGGAAATGCGCGAGATGAGCGTCGATTTTCCCGCGTTGGGAAAGCCGACCAGCCCGACGTCGGCGATCAGCTTCAGCTCCAGCTTCAGATGGCGCTCCTCGCCCGGGGCGCCCGGCTCCGATTCCCGGGGTGCCTGGTGCGTCGAGGTCGCGAAGGCAGCGTTGCCGCGCCCTCCGCGCCCCCCCTTCGCCACCAGCACCTGCGCCCCGGCCTCGGCCAGGTCGGCGAGCACCCCTTCGGTCTCGTCCGCGACCACGGTCCCCGGAGGGACCTTGATGAGCAGGTCCTCGCCGTCCCGGCCCGCCCGGTCGCTCCCCTCGCCGTGGCGCCCGCGCTCCGCCTCGAACCGGCGGCGGTAGCGGAAGGCGTTGAGCCCCTTGAGGGACGGATCGGACACCAGGTAGACCGACCCGCCGTCGCCGCCCGGCCCGCCGTTCGGCCCTCCGCGGGGGACGAATTTCTCACGGCGGAAGCTGACGCAGCCGTTTCCCCCCTGGCCCCCGACGACGACGATGGCCGCCTGATCGATCAGCACGCGACGTGGCTCCGATCGCCGTCCCCAGGGCGGCGCATGGCTTCAAGGAATGGCCGGAAGCGGAACGACTGGGGGGCGCGGCCCGTGACCGGTCTCCTGGGAGCATGCGCCGGGAGGACGGCGGTCCAGATTGGAATCGTTATGGCCTTGCGGGGCTGGCGGGAGCGGGGAGCACGCTGATGAACTTGCCCATCCGCCCGCGGTCCTGGAACTTCACGACGCCGTCGATCAGGGCGAACAGCGAGTCGTCGCGCCCGAGGCCGACGTTGTGGCCGGGCTTGAAGCGCGTCCCGCGCTGGCGGACCAGGATGGATCCGCCTGTGACCAACTGGCCGCCGAACCGCTTGACTCCCAGGCGCTGGGAGTTGCTGTCGCGGCCGTTCCTCGAGCTGCCTCCGGCTTTCTTGTGGGCCATTCCGTCACCTCGCCGATCGCGATTTCAGCCGGCGTGAATCTCTTCGACAACCACCGCCGTGAACGTCTGCCGGTGCCCGCGGGTGCGCCGGTACTGCTTGCGCTTCTTCTTCTTGAAGATGATGACCTTCTTGGCCTTGTCGTGCGCCAGCACGCGGCCGACCACGCGGGCCCCCTTCAGGACCGGCTTGCCGACCTGCAGCCCCTGGCCGGTCGAGAGCGCCAGCACCTGGTCGAAGGTCACCTTGTCGCCGACGCCGACCTCGACCTTCTCGATGCGGATCTGGTCGCCGACGGCCACCTTCTGCTGCTTCCCACCTGTCTTGATGACGGCGTAGCTCACGGATGATCCCCTGCGACTCGGTCCTGGCTTGGCGACGAGCCCGCGATTATAGCGGCGGCCCACGCACGCTGTCAACGGCGGAGATCGATGCGGCATTCCTGCTCTGCGGCAGCCCGGAGCTGCTCTCGCCGGGCACGGGTCCGGCGTCGCTGCGCGACGCCTCCCCTCGCTCTTCGCCTCGCGTCCGCCCACCGCGCTGAAAAACGCGCGGCGGGTCCTGGGACGCGAGGTCTCAGACGGCCCGGCGAGAGCAGCTCCGGGCTGCCGCAGAGCGGGACGGTCACACCGCTCTCGCCGTCGCCGCGGCGCAAACGGCCGGGGCGGGTGGGCAGGTCTCGATGCAGTTCGGGAGGCGGGGTCGCGGGGGTGAGGCGGAGGGGAGGCAAGTGGTTGGCGTGGCCGTCTGAGAGTGCGCCGGAAACCCCGCGCTCTACCGCGGGGCAGGCGCACCGAAGAGCGAGCCGAGCGCGAGCGTGAGCCAGGAAACAATGAGTATTGGGGGAGGCGGCGCCGGCTCATCCGCGAGCGCGGAGGCGTGCCACGCCGGCCACTTGCCTCCCCTCCGCCTGGCTGACCGGGGTTCAGCGCCCCTTGCGGAGCTCGAGCAGGACCATCTTGGCGATGGTCTTCAGGGTCTCGAACACGCCGGTGCCCTTGGAGGCGACCGCCTCGAACACCGGCTCCCCCTTGCGCACCAGCTGGCGCTTCATCTCCTCGGCCGGGAGGGCCGACGGCAGGTCGCGCTTGTTGATCTGCAGGACGTACGGGATGGTGCGCAGGTCGTAACCCTGCTCCTTGAGGTTGAGGTCGAGGTTCCTGAGGCTCTCGAGGTTCGCCTCCATGCGGGCGGCCTGCGAGTCCGCGACGAAGACCACGCCGTCCACGCCCTTGAGGATCAGCTTGCGCGAGGCGTCGTAGAACACCTGGCCGGGGACGGTGTACAGGTGGAAGCGCGTGCGGAAGCCCCGGATCTCCCCGAGATCGAGCGGCAGGAAATCGAAGAAGAGCGTCCGGTCCGTCTCGGTGGCGAGCGAGATCAGCTTCCCCTTGGCGGTCGGGTTGGTCTTCTCGTAGACGAACTTGATGTTCGTCGTCTTTCCGCCCAGCCCGGGGCCGTAGTAGACGATCTTGCAGTTGATCTCGCGCGCCGCGTAATTGATGAAGGTCATCCGGCCTCAGTCGCTGAACAGCTTGTCGATGTCCTCGTCGGTGATCTCCGAGAACGGAGTGCCGCCGGCGGCCGCCTTGCGCGGCGCCGCCGATTTCTTCAGCATCACGTCCAGGATTGCCGCCAGCTCGTGGGATCCCTTCTTCACCCGCAGGCGCACCAGCCCCAGGGAGGATCGCTCGTCGAAGATGACGACGAGGATGACCCGGCCGGCGACGACGGAGATGTGCAGGTTGTCCCGCTCCCCCTCGTGGAACAGGACGGAGAATTCCTTCTCTCCGATGAGCCGGGCCAGGGAGTCGGTGGCGGCGACGTTGCCGGCGGCCAGCGAGGCCAGCGCGGTCGTGTCGATGGAGTTCAGCTCGCCGATCGCCGCGATCTGCTGGCCGTTCTTGTCGACCAGGAAGACGACCTTGGCGTTGCACTCCCCCCTCAGGCGGGAGATCACCTCGCGGATCTTGGTGAACTCCTCTTCATGAAGGACCAGGTCGTTACCGGGCATCCCGTGAATCCTCGGACGTGCCAGCCAGGCCCGATCGTCAGACGGATGACGGACGGATGCCGGCGGGTGTCAATATGAAGCACCGGAAGGCAAAGATCAACGGCCGGGAGCGGAAGGCCGTTCCGGCCGGGCGGTTTCTACTCGCGGGGGAGATCGATCGCCTCCACGTGGAGCCGGTCCGCCGCGGCCTGCGACGCCTCGCCGCCCTGCTTCAGGAACTCCTCGCGCGGGATGAACGAGAAGCCGCAGGGGGCGTCGGGAGAGATGATGTCCCGGTCGCGGAGGTCGCGCTCGTCGATCGGGAACAGCCTGCACACCTTCGGCTTGATCTCGTGGATGCTGCAGCGCACCGGGGTGGCCTTTCGATCGAGCAACGGGCAGGTGAACATCAGGTGGCAGCAGGCGCCGGTGCGGTCGCATTGCCCCACGCGGCGGGCCAGGCTCTCCCGCACGTAGGCCGGCCGGAAGTGGGACAGCCAGAAGCGCCGCATCTTCCCCAGCCCGAGGGTGGTCCGTTCGCGGATCGTCAGGCTCGCGGTGGTCCGCACGCTAAGTCTTAGGGTCGAGGAGGTAGCTGCGACGGACGACCTCCATGCCCTCGGTCGCGAAGTGGTTGGTGAGGATGCGGGCGGCGTAGTCGGCCGCGGCGGCCGCGGTCGCGCCCACCCACTGCTTCGGGAGGGCCGGCGCCTTGGGGTCGAAGCGGCTCATGGTCCAGAAGGAGCCGTCCGGGAGCCGGATCTGGGCGATCCAGTGCCCCGGCGCCTTCTCCACGAGGATGGAGTAGGTCTCGTCGGTCTTCTGCCGTGTCCGGACCACGTACTCGAAGGCCGTCAGCTGCTCCATGGCCGGGTCATTATACAACCCCGCGCCCCCTAGACCTCGAGCGGCACACCGAGCCCCTCCGCCCGGGCGCGCGACAGGACGACGGCGGCCGCGGCCACGTCCTGCACCCCGACGCCGGTCAGGTCGCACACGGTGATCTCCGAGTCGCTGCGGCGGCCGGGGTGCTTCCCGGCGGTGATGTCTCCCAGCTCGCAGGCGACCTTGCTCTCGGGGATCGTCCCCGAGGCCACGGCGTGGTGGATCTCCCCGAGCCTGAGGCACTGGGCCCTGCTGTCCGCCACGACCAGGTCGGCGCGCTCGAGGACCGAGGCGTGGAGCTCCTGCTTGTCGGGGCCGTCCGATCCGACGGCGGTGACGTGCATGCCGGGGGAGAGCCAGGCGGCTTCGACCAGCGGCTCGCGGCTCGCCGTGACGGTGATGACGATGTCGGCCCCCACGACCGCCTCGCGGACGGAGGAGACCGCCACGAGCCGGCACTCCCGGGGCATGGCGGGGTCGTTCCGGAGCTCCTCGACGCAGGCGCGGGCCCGCTCGGCGCGCCGGCCGTAGATGCGCACCTCGCGGAAGGGGCGCACGAGCGCCAGCGAAGCGAGCTGGTACCGGGCCTGGTTGCCGCAGCCGACGACGCCGACGATCCGGGCGTCGCGGCGCGCCAGGTGCTTCGCCGCCACGGCCCCCGCCGAGCCGGTGCGCTGCTCGGTGATGAACCCGTTGTCGAGGAGAAGGGCCGCCGGCTGGCCGGTTCCGGCGTCGAACACCAGGACCATGCCGTCGTTCTGGGGCAGCCCTTTGGAGGGGTTGTCGTAGAAGCCGGAGGCGATCTTGACGGCATAGTGGGTGCCGCCGCGCAGGTGGCCGGCCTTGACGTGGATCTCCCCGCGGTGCTCCGGGACGTTCAGGTTGATGACCGCCGGCAGGTCGGCGCCCCCCGTGGCGTAGGCGGTGAACGCCCGCTCGACGGCCTGAAGGCTGGCCGCGGGATCGAGGAGCCTCCGGATCTCGGGCTCGCGCAGCACAAGCAGGGTGCGGCTCACGGCCCAGAGGGTATCACCGTGCCGGCCATCGGCGTGATATTCTCCGCCCGTCCCGCAGGACACGCAGGAGCCGGGCTACTACCCGGACAGGCTCCCAGGAGGCCGCCGTGCGCATCGAGCCGTTCCGCATGGAAAGGATGCAGTCCACCTACGAGAACTACGTCGACTACAACCTGAGCGAGAGCGGCGTGCATCCCATGCGGGCGAGCGAGCTTCTGGAGCTCGGCGGCGGCGACGTCGAGCGTTTTCTCGGCTCCGAGCTGGGCTACAGCCAGTCGAACGGATCGGAAGAGCTGCGCGATCGGATCGCCGCGTTCTACGACGGCGCAAAGCGCGCGAACATCCTGGTCACCAACGGCGGCTCGGAGGCGAACTACACGACCCTCTGGTCCCTCCTGGAGCGCGGCGACCGCGTGGCGTTCATGCTCCCCAACTACCTTCAGGCGTGGGGGCTGTCGCGTGCCTTCGCCGGCCGGGCCGACGCCTTCAGGCTCGTGCCCCGCCGCGAGGGGGGGACGATGCGCTGGGCGCTCGACGTGGAGGGGCTGCGCCGCGCGGTCACGAAGCGGACGCGCGCCATCGTGGTCACCAACCCGAACAACCCGACCGGAGGCATCCTGACGGACGCCGAGATGGAGGAGATCGTCCGGGCCGCCCGCCGATCGGGGGCGTTCATCGTCGCCGACGAGATCTACCGGGGAGCCGAGGTCTCCGGAAGAACGACGCAGAGCTTCTGGGGACGCCACGACCGCGTGCTGATCACCTCGGGCCTGTCCAAGGCGTTCGGGCTGCCGGGCCTCAGGATCGGATGGGTCGCCGGCCCGGCCGCCACGGTCGCCCGGATCTGGTCGTACCGCGATTACACCACCATCGCCCCCGCGATGCTGTCGGACCACCTGGGCCGGATCGCCATGGATCCCAAGCGGCGCGAGGCGATTTTCTCGCGCACGCGGGCCGTCATCAGGCGCAACCTGCCGGTGATCGAGGGGTGGCTGCAATCGCACGCGGACGTCTTCAGCTACGTCCCGCCCCTGGCGGGGGCGATCGTGTTCGCGCGCTACGCCCTGCCGATCGGATCGATCGCCCTGGTGGACAGGCTGCGGACCGAGAAGTCGGTCCTCGTGTGCGCCGGAGACCAGCTGGGCGCCGGCCGGCACCTGCGCTTCGGCTTCGGATCGGACCCGGACTACATGATGCGCGGCCTGCAGCGGATCGGCGAGATGGTGTCGGAGATCCGGCCGCCGCGGCCGCGGCGCGCCGCCGCCCCCGCGGGCCGGCCGCGGCGCCGCGCGGCGGCCGGCGCGCGATAGTCCGCGGGCCTCAGTCCGGCGGCTTCGTTCCGGCCGGAGCCTCGGCGGAGAGCAGCCGGAGCGCCTCCCGCTTCCCTTCCTCGAGGGTCGTCACCCGGCCGTCGAGCTGCATCTCGTAAATCGCCCGCGTGATCCGGCCGACCACGGGGCCGGGCGGAATTCCCATCTCCAGCAGGTGCCGTCCCATGAAAACCGGCGCGGGCGGGCGGCTCTCGACCTGGAGGCCGCGCACCTTGGCGATGAACCACTCCTGCGCGTCGGTCGAGAAGGAGCCGGTGCGTCCGAGGCAGTCGGCGCGCGACACGCGGTACAGCAGGTCGGGCTCGAGGCGGCGCGCCAGCCTGCGGAAGGCGCCGTCTCCGACGTTCTCCCGGTTCTTGTAGTAGTGACTGGGAGTCAGGTGGTGCGCGACCAGCTGCACGACCTGGTCGCGGAGGTCGTAGCCCAGAAGCGAATGGACGTTCAGGCGGTCGAGGAACGAGCGGGTCGGGGGGACGCCGGCGGCCTCGTGCTCGTACGATCGGATCCGTCCGTCCACCACGGCCGTGGTGGACGGCTTCCCGAAGTCGTGACAGATCACCGCCAGCAGCACCGCCAGGGCCTTCTCCTTCGGCAGGCCTTCGATCTCCCCCTTCGCCACGTCGATCGCCAGGAGCGTGTGGATCCAGACGTCCCCCTCGGGATGCCACTCCGGCTCCTGCGGGCAGCCCTGAAGCGCCTTCAGCTCCGGAAAGAGACGGTCGACGACGCCGAGGCGATCGGCCCACGACAGCCCGACCGAGGGGCGCGCCGCCAGGAGGAGCAGCTTTTCCATCTCGCCCCAGAGGCGCTCGGAGGGCAGGTCGGAGAGATCGATGCCGCGGCACAGCGCGACCGTCGCAGGCTCGACGGCGAGCTCGAAGCGCGCGGCGAACTGCATCCCGCGCAGGACCCTGAGGCTGTCCTCGACGAAGGTCGAGGGATCGACGGCCCGCAGCAGCCCGGCGCGGAGATCGGCGCGGCCCCCCCAGACGTCGAGGGTCTCGCCGACGAGCGGATCGAACATCATGGCGTTGACGGTGAAGTCGCGGCGGCGCGTCGCCTCCTCGAAGGACAGCTCCGGGTCCCCCAGGACCGAGAAACCGCGGTGCCCCGGGGCGACCTTGGTATCGCGCCGCGGCAGACTGACGTCGATCGGCGCCTTCAGGCCGCTTCCGGACCGGGGGACGACCTTGTAGACCGCGAACGACTGGCCGACGAGCCGCACCTCCCCGAAACGCCCCAGGAGCGAGGCGAGCCGCTCGGCCGGCAGCCGGTAGACCTCCAGGTCGTACTCGGACGGGGGGATCCCTTCGACCCCCCGAAGCCGGAGGGCCTCGAGGTCGCGCACCCATCCCCCCACGAGGAAGGCCCGGCCCCCCTCGTCCCGCACGCTCCTGCAGATCTCCAGGACAACCGGATCGATCCCGCTCACCCGCCCAGTATAAGGGAGCCCCGGCGGGGGAGTCCCCCTCCGAAATGCCCAATTTCCCGACACTTATCCCCCGCCTGGAGACTTGACTCCCCCCGGCGGGAACCTAACTTGTTGAAGGGATCCCGGGAACCGGAATCGGTTCCGTGGCGAGGGTCTGCGAGGGGTCGAATCGGTGAGCGAAAGGCGTTCCGTGGGACGCGTCAGGCGGGCTTGGGGCCTTGTCCCGGCGGCCCTCGTCCTTGGGCTTCTCGCGTTCTGCCCGGCCTGCATCAAGGGCCGCCAGGAGCCCCTGCGGATCGGCGTCAATGCCTGGCCGCCGTTCGAGCTCCTCTACCTGGCGCGCGAGAAGGGGTACTTCGAAGCCGAGAACGTGGAGGTCGATCTCATCGACTTCTCCTCCTACACCGGAATCCTGAGGGCCTACCACCAGGGAAACGTGGACGGGTTCTTCGCCACCCTGAACGAAGTCCAGATCGCCGACAACTTCCAGGACCAGCCGGTCGTCACCCTGGTCGTGGACTACTCCTTCGGCGGCGACGCGCTGGTCGTGAAGAACGGCATCACCGACCTGAAGGGGCTGAAGGGGCGGCGCATCGCCTACGAGGAGTCGGCGCTCGGGTCGTACGCGCTCGAACGCATCCTGACGATCGGCGGGCTCGGGCCGGACGACGTGAAGCCGGTAAGCCGGCTCCCCGAGGAGGCGGAGCAGGACTTCCACGACGGGACGGTGGACGGAGTCATCACCTACGAGCCGGGGCTGGGGCGCCTCCTGCGCAGCGGAGGGGCTCGCGTGCTGTTCTCATCGCGCGACATCCCGGGTGAGATCGTCGACGTGATGGCCGTGCGCCGGTCGGTGGTCGACGGGCGCGCCGACGACCTGCGCGGCGTCCTGCGTGCCTGGTTCAAGGCGGTCGCCTACCTGAAGGAGCAGCCTCTGGAGGCGGCCGCCGGCATGGCCCGCCGGCACGACCTGACGGTCGAGGAGTTCCTGCAGGGGCTCCAGGGGGCCCACGTCCCCGACCTGTCCGAGAACCGCCAGCTCCTGGGGAGCCCGGTCGCCCCGGGGAAGCTGCACGAGACGGCGGCCCGGCTGGCCGAGTTCCTGGTGCGCCACGGCCTGACCCGGCACGCCGTCTCCGGAACGGAATTGATCCGACCCGAACTGATCGAGTCCCTGTAGGCGGCCTCCGTGCGTCGCGTCCTCTCCCGCTTCCCGACCTCGACCCTGATGGGCCTCGCCTTCGTCGTCACCGCGATGGGGATCGCGGGGGGCCTGCTCTACTACCACTCCATGGAGGCGCGGCAGTTCCTGGCGGACGAGGGGGTGCGTTACGGGGACATGCTCGCCGACCAGCTCCTCTCCGCGTCGCAGCGCTTCCTGCGGCTCGGCTCGCGCTCGGCGGTGCAGGAGGTGATCGAGGAGACCGGCAGCAAGCGGTCGGTGGTCTACGTCGCGCTCATCGGCAAGGACGGCCGGGTGATCGCCGCCAGCCGGCGCGACTGGATCGGGCACGATGCCTCGATCATCCCGGATCCCGATTTCGCCGCCCTCTCGGTGATCGCCCGTAGCACGGCCCGGCCGCAGCACCGCCTGGTGGACGACGGCAGGCGCCTCATCCTGGTCTCCCCCCTGCTTCTCGAGGGAGTCAATCCCAACCTCTCCAATCTCGGCGGGCTGCTCTGCCTGAAGGTCAACCAGGAGAGACAGCTGGCGGTCATGTACCAGGAGATCAAGGAGCGCGGCGTGGTGACGGCGGTCGGCATCCTGCTGGGGAGCCTGCTGCTCCTGGTCTGGATCCGCGCCATCCTCGCGCAGCCGCTCCTGCGGGTCGCGGCCTTCGTGCGGGCGTACGCCAAGGGGGCGACCGGACCGCCGCCTCCCTCCGCCGGCACGCTCGAGGTGGCGCAGCTCACCGAGGACGTGGCGATGATGGTGAGGGACCTCGACGCGAAGCAGGCCGCCCTGGCCGCCTCGACCGAGCGCCACCGGTTGCTCCTGGAGGGGGCCTACGACGCCATCCTCACCGCCGACCCGGAGACCGGCCGCATCCTGGAAGTCAACGCCATGTTCTGCAGATTGTTTCGCTACACCGCCGAGGAGGCGTGCGCCCTCACCCTCAGAGACCTGCATCCCGCCGAGGACGCCGAGCGCCTCATGCAGGCGTACCGGATGGCCTCGGCGGGCGGCCAGGACGGCTTTCACGCCGTCCCCTGCGTGCGCGCCAACGGCGAGCGCTTCTTCGTCGACGCGCGCGGCGGCCCCGTCTCGCTGGACAACCGCACCGTGACCGAGTGGATCCTGCGCGACACGACCGACCGGCAGCACCTGGAGGGCCAGCTGCGCCAGGCGCAGAAGATGGAGAGCGTCGGCACGCTCGCCGGGGGGATCGCGCACGATTTCAACAACCTCCTGACCGGGATCCTGGGCTACACGCGGCTGGTGAAGGTCCGCCTGACCGAGGAGGATCCGAACCGCCGCAAGATGGACCTGATCGAGAAGTCGGCGCTGCGGGCGGCCGAGCTGACGGCGCAGCTCCTGACGTTCAGCCGCCGGGCGGCCACCCGCCCGTCGCCGGCGAACCTGAACGAGACCGCGGCGAAGTTCATCGGGGAGCTGCGCCCGAAGCTGCCGCCGGTGATCGAGGTGGTCTTCGAAGGGGCGCCCGATCTCTGGACGGCCGCCGTGGATACGGCCCAGGTGGAGCAAATCCTCATGCACCTCTGCGCCAACGCGAGGGAGGCGATGCCGGAGGGGGGGAGCCTGACGATCCGGACCTCGAACCGGGAGCTGTCGGCGGCCGAGGCGCACGGCAACCTCGAAGCGAGGCCCGGCCGGTTCGTGACGCTGTCCGTCCGGGACACCGGCCGCGGCATCCAGCCTGCCGTGAAGCCGCGCATCTTCGAGCCGTTCTTCACCACGAAGGAGCTGGGCAGGGGCGCCGGCATGGGACTGGCGATGGTGCACGGCTCGGTGAAGGGACACGACGGCTGGGTCGAGATCGACAGCGAGCCGGGGCGGGGGGCGTCCTTCACGGTGCATTTCCCGGTCTATGACGAGGCGGCGGCCTCGCTTCGCGCCGCGACCGAGTCGCCGGCCATCCTGCTGGAGCGGCTCGCGGGGATCACGAAGCGCGCTCCCGTCGCGGCAAGCGCCCCGGTCGCGGCGAGCACCCCGGTCGCGGCGCCCGCGGCCGGCGCGGCAGGCCAAGGGTCGCGGAAGCGGACCATCCTGGCGGTCGACGACGAATCGACCGTCCTGGCCCTGGCGCGCGACATCCTCGAGCTGCACGGCTACCGGGTCCTGGCGGCGCGGAACGGCGAGGAGGCCCTGAGGATGTTCCGCGAGCAGTCGGCGACCATCGACCTGGTGCTGCTCGACCTGACGATGCCGGTCATGGGCGGGCGGGAGTGCTTCAAGGCCATGAAGGAGATCGATCCGCACGTGCGCGTCCTGGTCAGCAGCGGCTATTCGGCCGAGAGCACCGCCAGCGAGATGCTGAGCGAGGGGGCGATCGCCTACGTCCAGAAGCCGTACGACATCGACGCCCTGGCGCGGGTCGTGGGCCAGGCCCTGGGGCCGGAGTTTGACATCTCGCCCGTCGCCCTCTAGCATCTTCAGGCACGCTCAATCAACCAGTCGGGAGGTGTCCCCATGAAGAGATTCGCATCGGTTCTGGCCGCGGTGGCGCTCGTCGCCCTGCCGGTCGCCTTCGCCTGCGACAAGGACAAGGACGCCCACGCCCAGGCCGCCGCGTCGGGTCAGCCCGGCGCCACCCGGGAGGTGGCCCTCACCGGGTATCTGACCGACTCCTACTGCGGCTCGGCGAACGCCAACGCGAAGGGGAAGTCGTGCGCCCTGGATTGCGTCAAGAAGGGGGCGAAAGTCCAGCTCTACGCCGACGAAAAGCTGTATACGCTCGACCCGTCGAAGGTGGCGGACGGCCAGATCGGCGTGCCGGTGAAGGTGAAGGGGACCCTCGACGAGGGGACCGGCACGATCAAGGTCGCTTCCATCGAGGTCGTGAAGCAAAGCTGATCGACACCGGATTCCCGGGAAGAGCCACAGGAGGGCCGCGGCGACGCGGCCCTTTTTATGATCCCGGCGCTCGGAGGATTCATAATTCCGGCGATCCTCGCTCCCCGGGCGGCCCGAGGCGCGACCGCTGGGAGAATATCGAAACGTCGAGTCCTCAACGGATTGGAAGACCTCCGCGGCGCAGGGATCGCGCCCTCGTCCGTCCTGGATCGGATCTTGCGAAGACAACTCGAACGTCTTTTCGGCGTGCACCGGAGCGCCGCAGGCGTGCGCTATAGTTGAGGCGTGAATACGGGGGGAAGCGGCGGACGCACCGGCACCACGGCCCCGGGATCCACATGGAGCCCGGGGGTGGGATGGCTGACCGCGGTGACCCTGGCCGCCGCGCTGGCGATCAACATCGCGGGGCTGGGGGCGATCGCCGTGGCCCAGAGGGGCGTCGCCGACGAGGCGCAGCGGCTCCTGCGGCTGGAGACGGAGGCCCAGGCCGGCGTGCTCGAAGGCACGCTGGCCTCGATGCGCGCCGACCTGGCGTTCCTGACCGGATCGCCGGTGTTCTTCGGGCTGGAGTCCGCTCTCGTGTCGCGCGACCCGCGGGAGGCGCGCTGGCGGCGGCTGGAGGCCGAGGGGGCCCTGCTGCTGTTCCTGCGGGGGCACCCGGAGGCGTCCCATCTCGCCGCCCGCTCCGCGGACGGGGGGATCCTGGTCGCGGCCGGCCGGCGCGGAGGCATCCCGGTCCTGTGGAAACCGGGGGACGAGCCGGCCGTCACGCCGGCGGGCGCTTCCGCGGACCCCGCGGCCGATGCGGCCGGAAAGGGCGGACACGCCATCACCGGACGGTTCGAGTTCAAGACGGGGGTCAGGAACGTGTCGGGTGCGGTGGTCCTGGAAGCGACGCTCGACGCGGGCCGTCTCCTGGCCCTCAACCG
>DATNEZ010000474.1:0-2164 GCA_035606645.1 Binatia bacterium | reverse complement strand
CCGGTGCAGCCCTTGGCATAGAGATGGGAGAACGTCCCGCCGCCGCCGCATACTTCGTTGTACAGGTTCTGCTCGCAGTTGAACGGCGTGCTCGACCAGGGGGCGTCGCCCGGCTGCATGTAGAAACCGAGCGCGTCCTGGTTCGGGAAGCGCCAGATCGGCACCGGCGTGCGCGTCGTGCCGTCGTCGCTGGCGTAGCAGAAATGGCTCTCACCCGACCCGAGACCACCGCTGACTCCTTCGTTCTGCGCCCCGGCGCGCAGCCAGACCTGGACGTCGGAGGCGTTCGTCTGGCGCTCGGTCACTGCGTTCGTCTTCACCAGCGTGCCGCTGGACAGGATGGTCTTGTCCTCGCGGCTGAGGACCCGGTTCGGGTGCGGGCCGTTCAGCCCGTAGCCGCACTGGTTGAAATTGCAGGTCTCGGCGGCCGTCAGCGGAACGCCGGTCGAGGTGTTCTCGCCGGTCCCCGACGTGTTCTGCGAGAAGTCCCACGTGTCGGCCGCGATCAGGGCGCCGAAGCTCGGGTACGCCTGCGGCGTCAGGGAGGAGATCGCCGTGCCTGCGCCCTTGTCCCATCCGAAGGCGATGCCGGAGAACGGCGGCGAGTCCAGCTCGTCGACGTAGATCTTGAGAGTCGCGGCCCCCAGAAGGACCTGCTCGAGCACGATCGCCCCGCCGAGGGCGGAGGCGCCGCGTGCCGACGGATCGCGGGAGACCTCGGCGACGACACCGGCGCGCGGATCGATCCAGCGATGGATCAGCGTCGCGCGGGGGGCCGCCTTGCCCTCCGGGCCGCCGTCGCGCAGGAGGGCGCGCTGGAGCACGACCTCGTGCGGGCCGGACGGGAGGTGGATCCAGCCGATGCCGACCGTTTCGACCTCGGCGCGCAGCCGGCGCGCCGGCCCGCTTCCCTCCGCGCTGAACTCCAGGATCGAGCGGGCTCCCGGCCGCAGCATCTCGGGATAGAGATCGGGCATCAGCCAGCGCCGGGCCGGTTCCGAGTCCGTCGGTCCGGCGGCGACGTCCGTTCCATAGAGCATGCGCACCGGGGCGTCGCTCCTGGCGTCCACAATTTCCACGACGCCCGGGGTCTCGGCGAGAGTCCGGACGAAGCTGCCGCTCCGCGTCACGCCGGTGAGATCCCAGCGGCTTTTCCCCTCGGGAGCCAGGAGATCGGCGGGAACAGGCGCCGACAGATCGACGGTCGCGTAGCTCGTCTTCCTGGTCGGCGCGGCGGCCGGGCTCGTCTGCCCGCCGGCGCCGGCCAAGGGAGTCGTCGCCGCTGCCCCGAGGGCCAGAATGACGGCCAATCCTGTGCGCATGCCCCTCTCTTTACCCCATCCGGGCCCCCGCGCGCAAGAGAGAGCGCGCGGCCACGGAGGCCACCCTGCGGCCGTCGAACTCCCCCTCGCGCTGTCTGACGACCTCGAGCGGCGCCACGAGCCGGGGAAGCTCTCCATGTTGCAGGAGGAATGCGGGGTTCTTTGGATGGCCGAAGGCCGCCTGATCGACCGTGAACGTCTCGTAGAGGAGCAATCCACCCGGCGCCAGGGCGCGCATCAGCGCCGGGAAGAGCGGCCGGTGCAGGTAGTGGACCACCACGATCAGGTCGTACGTGGACGGGGCGAGCACCCCGCGAGGCCCGGCCATCGATCCCCGGCCGAGGTCGCCGGTCGCGACGTCGCCCGATTCGAGATCGTGCACCTCCGCCTGCAGCCCCAGTTCGAGCGCCCGCGCGGTTGCGCGCAGCCTCACCACCGCCGCGGCATCCCGATCGATCGCCAGCACATCGAGGCCGGCCGCCGCCAGAAGGAGCGCGTGCCGTCCCGACCCGCACGCCACGTCGAGCGCCCGCGGACGCGTCGCTTCAGCAGCCTCTCCCGGAGCGGACGAGGACGGCAGGAGGCCGGCGCACTCGATCAGCCAGGAGGACGGGGCGGGCACCCCCGCCCTCTCCTCCAGGGCGCGCGCCAGGCGGGCGAGCTCCTGCGAAGCGAGCGGCACCGGCGTCGACACGGACGGATTATAGGACGCGGCCGATTATGACTATAATGCGCCGCCATGAAACCTGAAGAGGACGTGTTCGCCGCGGTCGGCCTCGGGGATCGCGACAGGCTCAAAGCGCTCCTCGAGGAGCGCCCCGACCTGGTGAACGCCCGCAACG
>DATNEZ010000447.1:0-6938 GCA_035606645.1 Binatia bacterium | reverse complement strand
CGGATCTCGAGCAGATCCTGGAGCGCCTGCCCCGAAGGCAGCCTGCACTCCCGGTAGAACCGCCTCCAGTCGCCGGCGACCCATTCGGCGAACGCCCCCTGGGCGCACCGCGACTTCAGATCGGGGGCTCTCACGACCGCGTGGCTTCCATCCGCCGAGACCAGGCCCACGGCCCGGCCGCACACGCCGGTCGGGTCGGACGGCTCGCAGAATCGAACGTAGCCGTAGCTGTCCACGGACAGGAAGAAGGGGGTGCCGGCGCACGCGAAGCGGAAGCCGCTCGTGTTCTTCTCCATGCAGGGGTTGCCGTCCCAGACCCCCTTCCTGTACGCGATGGAGCGGAGCCCCGCCCACCGGTCCCGGAACCCGTACCCGTCGAAGTACTCGACCGGGGCCCGGGGGGTCGCGAAGGCGCGGTTGATCTCCCCGGCGTGCCGGCCGAGGCACGAGGCGATCGTCGCGTATTCCGCGGGCGAGAAAACCTCCGGCGACACGAACACCCGCCTCGAGGCCTTTCCGTGCGGGGCCAGCTGGCGCCACTGTTCGGCCGCGGGCAGCGTGCGCTCCATGGCGGAGAGATCGACGGTGTCCACCGGAGTGATATCGATCTCTTCCCAATCCCGCGACCCGGGGCCCGAGCCCACCACCAGGACGGTGCGGCTCGCCAAGGTGTGCCCCGAGACCGACGCCTGACGGTACCGCTCGACCACCTCGATCCTTTTCCCGTCGCACTCGACGACGGCGACCTTGTGGTCGTAATTGCGGGCGCACCCTGCAGCCAGGGCTGCGATCAGGAGTGCCGGCCAGGCGCGAACTGGTCTGTCCACGGGTCCCCTTCGGAGCGTGTCCAGTGCGAAGGATATCGTGATCCCGGCCCGGGCGCCGATGCCGGGAGCCTGATAAGATTCCAGCCATGGACGACCCGCGCCCCGATCCCGACGACAAGGACGAGTTCGCCCGGATGATGGAGGAGGCGCTCGCCCCGAAGTCTCACCAGGAGGGGGAGACGGTCCAGGGGAGGATCGTCGCGATCGGGGCCGACGTGGCGTTCGTCGATGTCGGCGGCAAGGGGGAGGCGACCATCGACCTCGCGGAGCTGACGGACCCGGACAGCGAGGTCCAGGTGAAGGTGGGGGACACCGTCCAGGCGGTCGTCGTCTCGACGGTCGGCGGGCTGAAGCTGTCGCACAAGCTCGCCCGGGGCGCGGTCACGCGGCAGAGGCTGCACGATGCGTTCCGGGCCGGTCTCCCGGTGGAGGGGCACGTCGAGAAGGCGATCAAGGGGGGGTACGAGGTTCGGCTCGGCGGGCAGCGCGCCTTCTGTCCGATCTCGCAGATCGACACCCGGTTCACGGACGACCCGGCGGTCCACGTCGGGCAGGGCTACACGTTCCGGATCGTCGAATTCAAGGAAGACGGCAAGAACATCGTCGTCTCCCGGCGCGCCTTCCTGAAGGACGAGGAGAGTGAGAACGCCGAGGCGATCCGCCGGGCCCTCGTCCCCGGGGCGGACCTGACGGGGCGCGTGGCGTCGGTGATGGCGTACGGTGCGTTCGTCGACCTGGGCGGTGGAATCCAGGGCCTCCTGCACGTGTCGGAGATGGGCTGGTCGCGGGTGGGGAATCCGGCGGACGTGGTCCGGCCGGGGGACGCGATCACGGTCCGAGTCCTGCGCGTCGACGACAACGGCCGGAAGATCTCGCTCGGCCTCAAGCAGCTGCAGGCCGATCCCTGGTCGGCGGTGCCCGAGAAATACAAGACCAGTCAGGTATTGAAGGGGAAGGTCACCCGCATCGCCGACTTCGGCGCCTTCGTCGAGCTGGAGCCGGGAATCGAGGCGCTGGCCCACGTCTCCGCGTTCGCGCCGACGGGGAAGCGGGATGGATGGAAGGCGGCCGTTCCGCCGGGGGCCGCGGTCGCGGTCGAGATCCTGAGCATCGACCTGGAGAAGAAGAGAATAGGCGTCGCGGTGCTGGAGGCCGGGTCGACGAGGGCAGAAGGCGCGACAGGGCCTGCGGTCGAATCGGCAGCCCCGCAGCCTCAGGCCAGGGTGGAGATCGTCGCCGGGGCCCGCCTCACGGGGAAGGTGGAGAGAATCGAGAACTACGGGGTCTTCGTGTTCCTGGCGCCCGGGCGGACGGGGCTCATCCACGTGTCGGAGAGCGGAGTCGACAAGGGGGGGGACGTCCGGAAGGCGTTTCCGCTCGGTAGCGAGGTCGAGGTGATGGTGCTCGAGGTCGACCCGGCGGGGCGGCGGATCCAGCTGAGCCGGAAGGCGGTCCTCGAGGCCGGCGAGAAGAGCGAAGCCCGCGAGTACGCGGCCCAGCAGGACCAGGCGCAGTCCGGGAGCTTCGGGTCGCTTGGCGACAAGCTCCGGGCGGCGATGCGGCCGCCGAAGAAATAGGCGTAAAATGCCAGGCCTGACCTGATAACTAATAAGGAGCCCCCCCATGCCGAGGACCGCCCTGCTCGTGCTCGCCGCAGCCGTCGTGCTGGCTGCCACGCCGGTGAAAACCGAAAACCCCTTGCTGCAGAAATGGACCGGGCCGTACGGCGGGGTGCCGCCGTTCGACAAGGTCAAGGTGGCGGACTTCAAGCCGGCGCTGGAGGCCGCGATGGCGGAGAACCTGAAAGAGGTCGACGCGATCGCGAAGAACCCCGCGAAGCCCGACTTCCAGAACACCATCGCGGCGCTCGAGCGGGCCGGGCAGACCCTCGATCGGGCCGGGACGATCTACGCCGTCTTCAGGTCGACGATGAGCACGGACGACTTCCAGAAGGTCGAGACGGAGATGGCACCCAAGCTGGCGGCGTTCACCGATCAGATCGTGCAGAACAGGGATCTGTTCGCGCGGATTTCGGCGGTGTACGACGCGCGGGAGTCGAGCGGATTGACGGCGGAGCAGAAGCGGCTCGTCTGGCTGAATTACACGAACTTCGTCCACGCGGGGGCGCGCCTCGAGGGGGACGCCCGGAAGCGCGTCGCGGACATCAACGAGAGGCTCGCGACGCTGTTCACGACGTTCTCGCAGAACCTGCTGGCGGACGAGACCGACTACGTGCTTTACCTGGAGAAAGAGTCGGACCTGGCGGGGCTCCCGGCCGGGGCGAAGGCGGGGGCGGCTGAGGCTGCCGAGGCGCGCGGGCACAAGGGGCAATGGGCGATCCTGAACACGCGCTCCAGCATGGAGCCGTTCCTGACGTACGCCGACCGGCGCGATCTGCGCGAGAAGGTGTGGCGCACCTACTACGCCCGCGGCAACAACGGCGACGCGAAGGACAACAACGCGACCATCTCCGAGATCCTGAAGCTGCGCGCCGAGCGGGCGAAGCTCCTCGGGTTCGAGTCGCACGCCCACTGGCGGCTCGAGGACACGATGGCGAAGACCCCCGATCGGGCCATGGGCCTGATGGAGGCGGTGTGGAAGCCGGCCGTCGCGCGCGTGCGCGAGGAGGTCGCCGACATGCAGACCCTGGCGGACACCGAGGCCGCCAAGGGCGGCTCGAAGATCGCCATCGAGCCGTGGGACTACCGGTACTACGCCGAGAAGGTCCGCAAGGCCAGGTACGACCTCGACCAGAACGAGGTCACCCCGTACCTGCAGCTCGAGAAGATGCGCGAGGCGATCTTCTGGAACGCCGGGCGGCTCTTCGGCCTGCAGTTCAAGCCGACCAAGGGCGTGCCCGTGGCGCACCCGGACATCCGCGTGTGGGAGGTGACGGACGCCGCCGGAAAGCACGTCGGGCTGTGGTACTTCGACCCGTACGCGCGCCCAGGCAAGCGCTCGGGCGCCTGGATGAACGCCTACCGCAACCAGTCGAGGTTCGACGGCGTCGTGCCGACGATCGTCTCGAACAACTCGAACTTCGTGAAGGGGAAGCCGGGCGAGCCGGTCCTGATCAGCTGGGACGACGCCTCGACGATGTTCCACGAGTTCGGGCACGCGCTGCACGGGCTCCTGTCGTCGGTGAACTATCCGTCCCTGTCCGGCACGAACGTCGCGCGCGACTACGTCGAATTCCCGTCGCAGCTCCTCGAGCACTGGCTGTCCGCGCCCGAGGTCCTGAACCGCTTCGCCCTGCACTACCAGACCGGCAAGCCGATCCCCAGGGAGCTGGTGGAGAAGATCGACCGCGCGTCCAAGTTCAACCAGGGGTTCATCACTGTGGAATACCTGGCCGGCGCCCTGGTGGACATGAAGCTCCACCTCGCCGCCACGCCGGACACGACGATCGACCCCCAGGTGTTCGAGCGCGACACGCTCGCCGCCCTCGGCATGCCGAAGGAGGTCGTGATGCGGCACCGGACGACCCAGTTCAGCCACATCTTCTCGAGCGACAGCTACTCCGCCGGCTACTACAGCTACCTCTGGTCGGACACGCTCTCGGCCGACGCCTGGGAGGCGTTCGTCGAGGCCGGCGGACCGTACGACAAGACCGTCGCCAAGCGCCTGCGCGACAACATCCTGGCGACGGGGAACACCATCGACCCCGCCGAGGACTATCGCAATTTCCGCGGGCGTGATCCGGGAATCGCCGCCCTGATGCGCAAGCGCGGGCTGCCGGTGGCGACCGCGCCCCAGGGCGGGGAGAAGGCCTCGGAGTAGGATGCTCAGGCTCTACTACAGCCCTCTGTCCACCTTCTCGCAGCGCGTGCGCATCGCGCTGCTCGAGAAGGGGACTCCCGCCGAGCTGGTCGAGGTCGACCTGCCGGGGCGCGCCCAGTTCCAGCCGGAGTACCTGGCGAAGAACCCTTACGGGCGGGTTCCGGCGATCGACGAGGACGGCTGGGGACTGTACGAATCGACCGCCATCCTGGAGTACCTGGAGGCCACCCGGCCGTCTCCGCCGCTCGTGCCGGCCGACGCGCGCGGGCGGGCGCGGGTGGCGATGCACATGAAGCTGTGCGACCTCGAGCTCGCCGGCCCGGCCCGGACCATCCTGGTGCCCAAGCGGTTCCTGCCGAGGGAGCGCTGGATCCTCGAGCCGATGGAGAAAGCCAGGGGGAAGATCGAGAAGCACCTGGCGATCCTCGAGCCGGAGATCCAGGGCAGGGAATTCCTGGCCGGCGAGCGGTTCACGCTGGCGGATGTCTGCTACGCGCCGTTCCTGCAGTTCCTGCCGATCCTGGATGTCACGCCGGGGCCGGCGGTCCGCTCCTGGGCCGCGCGGCTTGTGGAGCGCCCGAGCGTCAGGGAGACCAGGCCTCCCCGGTGAGGCCTTCCGGCGGGACTCCGCGCTAGAAGCTCGTGAACAACAGGTGATTGTTGGCGCTCTGCGCGTTCGTGACGATGTTCTTCGTCGTCAGGTTGAAGAGCGCGTCGCGCACCTGCTGCGACGTCGCCCCCGGGTTCCCCTGGAGGTACAGGGCGGCCACGCCGGCGACGTGCGGTGTCGCCATCGACGTGCCGCTGATGATGTTCGTCGAGGTGTCCGTCAGCCACCACGCCGAGGTGATGTTCACGCCGGGCGCGAACCAGTCGACGCACGAGCCGAAGTTCGAGAAGCTCGCCCGGGCGTCGGCCTGGTCGGTCGCGCCGACGGTGATCGCCTCGGGCACGCCGGATGGAGAGCCCGCGCAGGCGTCCGCGGTGTCGTTGCCGGCGGCGACGGCGTAGGAGACGCCGTCGGCGATCGAGTTGCGGACCGCCGTGTCGAGGGCCGCCGACTGGCCGCCGCCCAGGCTCATGTTGGCGACCGCGGGGGCACCCGCGGCGTGGTCCCCGGTGACCCAGTCCACACCCGCGATCACCCCCGAGTTGAGGCCTACGCCGGCGCAGTTGAGGACGCGCACGGCGACGAGCCGCACCCCCTTGGCGATGCCGTACGTCGCCCCGCCGATCGTCCCTGAGACGTGCGTGCCGTGCCCATTGCAGTCGTCCGAGCTCAGCCCCATGGTGACCGCGTCGAAGCCGTGCACGGCGCGCCCGCCGAACTCGCTGTGGGTCTTGCGGATGCCCGTGTCGATGACGTAAGCGGTCACGCCGGCGCCGGTGGCGGTGTAGGTGTACGTGCCCGAAAGCGGCAGGGCACGCTGATCGGTGCGGTCGATTCCCCAGGTCGCCCCGTTCTGGGTCGTGACCGCATGGACCTCCTGGTCGCGCTCGACGTAGGCGACGCGCGCGTCGTTGCGCAGGGCGTCGAGGGCGGCCGCGGGGACGAGGGCCGCGTACCCCTGGAGCGCGTGCGTATAGACGAATTCGACCTGGAGCCCGAGCCGCACGGAGTGCACGGCGGCCATCAGGGTGGGATCCATGCCGGGTTTCAGCACCACGATGTAGCTCTGCGGCGAGAGGTCGACCGCCCGGGCGACAGGGGGGAACGCGACGGCGCACAGCACCAGGACGGCGATGGCGAAACGTTTCATGCGGTGTCTCCTTCTGGCCTCGAACCCCGGTTGACGGAACACCCTCGACTGCCGGGCGACACAATGCGCCGCGACGCGCAGGGCCGCAATCAGGGAATCCGCTGAATCGAGCCGGGGTAAAACCCGGAGTCGACCTCGGTGTTTCTCCGAACGTCGTACGCGGCCACGATCCATTCCGTGTGGGTGTAATAGACGGGAGACCAGCCGGTTCCGCTGGTGAAGACCCGGCCGGTGCTCCAGGCGATGCCGCCGCCGTTTTCCAGGGACCCCGAAGTCCCGGCCTGCATGAGGCGCTGTCCGTACACCACGTCGAAGGTCTGGATGCTTCCCCCGAAGACGGAAACCGTGCCGCCGCCGATGGCCATCTTCATGCCTCGGCCGGGCGAGTCCCAGAGGACGCTGCCTCTGGCGGAGTCGTAGGCCCGCAGCCCGGAGCCCACCCCGGAGGCAAAGACCCGTCCGCCTTCCGCGGCGAGCGACGCAACGGGGCCACCGGGGTCGGTCTGCCACAGAGGCGCACCCGAGTCCGCATCGAAGCCGCTCATCCGGGGGCCGGCGGCATCGGTCACCA
>DATNEZ010000423.1:0-8538 GCA_035606645.1 Binatia bacterium | reverse complement strand
GGGATCTTCTCCATCGACGCGGGAGCCTCCCCGGAGATCGTCGGCAACATCATCCACGACAATCTGGCCCAGGCCGAGGTCGGCCGTGGGGGAGGCCTGTGGCTGCGGGGCGGCACCGGGACCGTGGTCGATCGAAACGTCATCTACGGCAACCGGGCCTCGGCCTCGGGGGGAGGGATCGAGCTCTACGGAATAACCCGGGTCGCCGGGAATCTCATCTACGGGAACAGCGCCGGCTCGACGGGCGCAGGCATCGAGACCTTCAATGCAACCGCCGTGATCACGCTCAACACGATCGCCGGCAATATCCTCACCGAAACCTCGATCCCTGGAGGGGAGACCTTCTCGACCGAGGGGGCGGGACTCTACACCGAGAGCACCCTCCCCCCGCCGAACAACAACCCGGTGCGCGCCACGAACAACCTCATCGTCGGGAACACGGTCACCTCGACCGGGAGCGGGGCCGGGCTCTTCGTGGCCCGTGCCGCGCCCACCCTCACCAACAATCTCATCCACGGAAACCTGAAGCTGCCTTCCACCTCTTCGGAGGTGGGCGGGGACTACACGCCCGGTCAGGTGATCGGGGTGAACGGGAACGTCTCCGTGCCGCCCTCCATGGCGAGGCAGCCTCGGTTCTACGACGTCACCGCCGCGGCGGGCACGACCACGACGGTGATCGTGCTGGACGTCTCGCGCTACCTGATCGGCGACGTGATCGAGTGCGCGCGCGACGGCGTGGGACGCACCGTGACGGCCATCAACGCCACCTCGAAGGCGCTCACCCTGTCCCCCGCGCTCCCCACGGCGAGCCAGACGTTCAAGCTCCTGGCCGACTGGGGAGCCTCGGCCGTAAACCTCGACGAAGACTTTCATCTCCTGCCCGCTTCCCCCGCGCTCGACACCGGGACCAATCTGGACATCGAGCCGCTCGACCTCGACGATGTCGCCCGCCCGCAGGACGGCGACGGCAACGGCTCGTCGGTGATCGACATGGGGGCCTACGAATTCGCCAATCCGGATCGGGACGGCGATGGAGTCATCGACGCGCTCGATTGCGCTCCGAACGCCGGCAGCGTCTGGGAGATGCCGCATTCCGTGGGGGAGTCGCTCCGGCTCTCGGCGGCCCTCGGCGCGAGCCTGGGCTGGACCGTGGCGACGCAGGCGAACGTGTACAACGTCTACCGCGGGACGATCGACGCCTTCGGTTTCGCCTACAACCACACCTGCTTCGAGATCGGCTCCGTCGATACGTTCTCGCAGGACGGCGAAGCCCCTCCCCCGGGAACGGCTTTCTATTACCTGGTTGCCGGGGCCAGCCGGTGCGGCGAGGGGTCGCTCGGCACCGACAGCGCGGGAGCCGAGATCCCCAAGGCGGTCCCCGCCTGCGTCCTGACGCAGAACGACTCGGATGGCGACGGAGTCCCGGACCAGGACGACGGCTGCGCCCAGGTGCTGACTCCCGGGCAGGTGGATGGCGACCGTGACGGCCGGCCGGATGCGTGCGACAACTGCGCCTCTGCGCCGAATGCCCAGCAGATCGATTTCAACGGCGACGGTCTCGGGGACGCCTGCGAGGACTCCGACGGCGACGGCCTCCTGGACGAGGCGGACTGCGCCCCCGCGGTCCGCCACCAGCGGGCGCTGCCGGGCGAGGTGCCCCCTCCGCTCACGCTCACGGGAGCGGCGGGCAGTCTCGTCTCGTGGCCCTTCGCCGATCAGGCGCCGGTCTACAACCTCTACCGGGGAAGCGCCACGATCGGCGCGGGCTGGTCCTACAACCACGCCTGCCGGTCTTCCGGCCTGCAGCGGCCCGAGTCGAGCGATTCGGCCCTGCCCCCCGCGGGCACCGCGTTCTACTACCTGTCCTCCGGGGTCAACACGTGCGGCGAAGGGATCGTCGGGCGCGATTCGTCCGGCGCGACGGTGCCCCGGGGCGGCGGCTGCTCGATCCTGTTCTCCGATGCCGACAACGATGGCCTGGTCGATGTGTCGGACGATTGCCCGCTTCTGGCCAACCCGCTCCAGGAGGACTCCGACGGCGACAGCCGTGGAGACGCCTGCGACAACTGCCCGGCCGTCGCCAACCCCGATCAGAAGGACGCCGACGGCGACGGCGTCGGAGACGCCTGCGACTCCTGACGCCGGGCGCCCGGCCGCGGCCGACGGCGTGCGGACCGGCGGCGGAGATGTGGTAAGTTATCCCGCATGGATCTGGCCGGAATCCAGGAAACGCTGAAGACCCTCGAGATCGACGCCTGGCTGCTCTACGACTTCCACGGCATCAACCCGATCGCCCGGCGCGTCATCGGCCTGGGCGAGGACCGCTTCGCGACCCGGCGGTGGTTCGGCCTGGTTCCCGCGACGGGCGAGCCGATCTGGCTGCATCACGCCATCGAGGCCCATCTCTTCACTCACCTTTCCGGGCGGCGAGTCGCGTTCGTCGGCTACCGCGAGCTGCAGGACAGGCTGCGCGAGACGCTCCGGGGCGTGAAGCGCGTGGCGATGGAGTACGTGCCGGGCGGCGCCATCCCGTACGTCTCGCGCGTCGATGCGGGAACGATCGAGATGGTGCGCGCCGCCGGCGCCACGGTCGTCAGCAGCGCCGACCTGGTCCAGCATTTCGAGGCCCGCTGGTCGCCGGAGGCCCTCGAATCGCATCGCCGCGCGGCGCAGGGCCTCAAGGAGGTCCTGCAGTCGACCTTCGACCACGTGGCCAAGGCGGTCGGGGAGGGACGATCCATAACGGAGCATTCCGTGCAGCAGTTCATGTGCGACCAGTTCAAGGGCCGGGGTTTCCACCACGATCCGCCGATCGTCGCCGTCAACGCCCACAGCGGCAATCCGCACTACGAGCCGCGAGCGAACGACAGCGCCCCCGTCAAGAAGGGGGACCTCCTGCTGCTCGACCTGTGGTGCCGTGAGGAGCCGGAGGGCTCGATCTGGGCCGACATCACCTGGATGGCCTTCGTCGGCAAGGAAGTCCCCCCGCGACACCGGGAAATCTGGGACATCGTGGCCGGAGCCCGCGACGCGGCGGTGTCCTTCCTGAAGGAAGGCTCCGCCCTGGGGAAGCGGATCCGCGGCGCCGACGTCGACGAGGTGGCCCGCGCCTACGTGCGCGACAAGGGGTACGCCGATCGCTTCATCCACCGCACGGGCCACAGCATCGGGCTGGAGGTCCACGGCAACGGCTGCAACATCGACAGCCTCGAGACGCTGGACGACCGCCAGCTGATCCCGCGCACCGGCTTCTCCATCGAGCCGGGAATCTACCTGGACGACTTCGGCGTGCGCAGCGAGATCGACGTCTACATGGACGAGCGGGGCGTCGAGGTGACGACGGCCGTCCAGGACCGGATCATTCCCCTCTTGCCTTAGGTCTCGAGCCCCTCGGCAGGCTCCCCGAAAAACCGCGAAACCCCCGCTCCATTTTCGTCATGATGCGGGCGAACGACTCCACCGAGGGGTAGTCCCGGACCATCTGCTCGATCAGCTCCGGCCCCCAGCGGGGGTGCTTGCGCGAGGCCAGGTCGAACAGGATCGCCTCGTCGGAGAGGTCCGGCCGGTCGCGCCGGCGCGCGGTGAACTCGCGTCTCAGGAGCCTTTCCTGGAGCCAGGTGCTCCGGATGAAGCGCTTGTAGGCCCAGAGGACAAGAAGGAGCCCCGCCACGACGGACGCGGCCCGGACGGAGATCGTGGCGATCCGGACCAGGCCGGCGACGAGCAGGAGCCACTTGAGGACGTCGAGCGCCGGGTCGAACCAGGGAGTGCGCGCCGCGGCCGGCCGGTCGAAATAGCGCAGGTCCTTGAAATGGGCCGAGGCCAGGAAGCCGAGAAGCCCCGACAGGAGAACGACGACCCCCGCGATCATGTCCCCCCTCCCCCGCGCCCGGCCGGGGAGGGGGACCGGGACGACTCCTCGACCTGACGGGCGCAGGCATGCCCCGACATGACCGCCCCCTCGATCGTGGCCGGCAGGCCGGTGGCGGTCCAGTCGCCGGCCAGGTGCAGCCCGTCGTGGGGCGTTCTCGACTGAGGGCGCAACGTCGACGAGCCGCAGGCCGGCGACATCGCCGCACGCTTCTCCTTGATGACGAGGGCGTGCCGCAGCGCCAGCCTGCGGGAAGCGGGAAAGAAGCGGTGCAGATCGTCGAGCGCCTTGTGCACGAGGACCTCGCGCGACGCCTCGACGAACGAGCGGGCCGCGCTGCGCACCAGGGTGACGCCGGCCCCCGCGCCTCCTCGATCGGCGAAGGCGCGGCGGTTGAACAGCCACTGCCACTCGCCGCCGATCAGGCCGGCGAACGGCAGGTCGGTCACGGGGCCCCCGAACCAGAGATAGACGGAGACGATGGGGGACGTCTCGAGCCGGGCGCAGCCGGCGAAGAACGGCTCCGCCGCGATGTCCGCCGGGAGGATCTCCAGGAGGTCGGCCGGAGGCACGGAGGCGATCACGTGCGGCGCGGCGAGGCGCCCGCCGTCGGCCAGGAGCACGCCGGAGCAGCGGCCCCGCTCGAAGAGCACCTGGCGCACCTGGGCGCGCACCCGGACCTCCGATCCGCGGGAGCGCAGGTAATGGGCCGCCGGTTCGGCGTACAGGTCGCTGAGCCCGACGCGCGGCACGCCGAGCCTCGCCCCGTCGGCTCCGGAGTCGAACAGGCCCCGCAGGACCGGCAGGAGCATCGCCACCGAGGCCCGGTCCGGCTCCTCGTTGAGGGCGGCGATGGTCAGCGGGTGCCAGAGGCGCTCCAGCGCCTGACGGGACTGGCCGAGCGATCCGAGCCACGACGAGACGCTGACGTCATCGAGGCCCCCCTCGGGGGTTTTCCCTCCGGCCCGCGACCGGGCCGCCAGCGCCACGCGCAGAAGCCCCAGGCGCTCCGTCAGGGAGAGCCGGGGGAAGCGGACCAGGCCGGCCGCGATGCTCATGGAGTGCGTCGGCAGGGACGGCAGCTCGAAGCGCGAGACCGCCCCGTCCACGTCGACGAAGGGGACGCCCAGGCGGGCCTGCAGGTCGAGCCGATCGCGCGTGCCGATCCGCTCGAGGAAGAGCAGCGTGTCGCCGTAGCACCCCATGAAAAGGTGCTGGCCGTTGTCCACGGTGCTTCCGGTCTCGGGATCGATCCAGGAGCGGGCCCGGCCCCCGAGATAGGGACGCGCCTCGAGAAGCAGGACGCGGGCGCCGCGCTCGGCGAGGCGCGTGGCCGCGGCGAGTCCCGCGAAGCCACCGCCCAGGACGATCGTATCGGGGGCCCTTCCGGCCTCGCCGTGCATGGCTCGCTCCCGGCTCCCGACCTCAGTCCCGCACGTCTCCGAGCACCCAGGCCCGGAGCGCCAACCCGACCTGGGTCAGCCGCGGCACGCTGATGCGCCTGTCGAACACGCGGAAGCCCCCCCGCTCGATGCGCCGCAGGAGGCGCAGGTAGATGGCGCGCATGACCTCCGCGGTCAGGAGGTGCTCCCGGTCGGTCTCGGGGAGCGCCCGGGCGGCGCTTTCGAAGAATCGGTGCGCCCTTTCCGCCTGCGTGGCCATGAGCGCCAGGAAGGCCGGGGTCCGCGCCCCCTCGAGAAGGCCGGCCTCGCTGTAGCCCGCGGCCGCGATCTCGTCGAGCGGCACGTAGATCCGTCCGCGTGCGGCGTCGGACTTGAGGTCCCGCAGGATATTGGTGAGCTGGAGCGCGATCCCCAGGTCGATGGCATAGTCCCGGCTGCGCGGGTCCCGGGCGCCGAAGATCGGAAGGCAGACGAGCCCGACCGCCGAGGCCACGCGCGCGCAGTAGAGCCGGAGCTCATCGAAGCTCGCATATCGCGACTTGCGCAGGTCCATCTCGACCCCGTCGAGCAGATCGTCGAGCGGCCGTTTCGGAATCCCGAAGCGCGACACGGCGGTCTTCAAGTTGCGGGTCACATCGAGCGTCGGCTCCCCGTCGTAGCACAGCTCGATCTCGCGGCGGTAGGCCGAAATCCCGGCCGCCGACCGCTCCCGATCGATCGGTCCTTCGTCGGCGAGATCGTCGATGGCCCGGCAGAAGGCGTAGACCGACTCGATCCCCCGCCGCTGCTCGGCCGGCAGGAGACCGAACGAGTAGTGGAAGGACGAGCCGGAGGAGCCCCTCCCCCGCCGCCCCGGGGACCCCCGGGCCGCCGCGAACTCCTGCCGCCCCGATCCGGGTGCCGGGCTCACGCCCTCCACCTCGCGGCGCGTCCGAGAACGATCAGGGCGTCGGCAGGGCCCAGCCTGGGACGGCGCGACAGCACGTCGAAGTCCCGCGCCGCGATCCGGTCCAGGATGCGCTCGCCGCCGAGGACCGTGAGGCGCAGCTCCAGACGAAATCGCCCGCGCACGGCGTCGCACAGCGGCCGGCCCTCCGCGAACAGGCCGCGCACCCGCGCCACCTGCTCCCTCATCAGGGCGCGGAACCCGTCCGTCACCGTTCCCGCCCGCAGCTCGTCCTCCGTTACGCCGTGCCGGCTCCGCGCATCGCCCGGCAGGTAGATGCGGTCCTTCTTCATGTCGACCGCCACGTCCTGCCAGTGGTTGGCGAGCTGCAGGGCGGTGCAGATCGCGTCCGACCGGCGCGCGAGCGCCGGGTCGTCGTGGCCGAACAGGCGCAGCAGGAGCCGGCCAACCGGGTTGGCGGAGAGGCGGCAGTACTCGAGAAGCGCCGGCTCATCGTCGTACCGTCGCGTGGTCACATCCATGCGGAACGCGGCAAGGAGATCGGCGAAAGGCTGGCGCGGCAGGCCGAAGGTCGCGATCGCGTCCCGCAGGGCGACGAACACCGGGTGAATCGCCTCTCCCCGGAAGCAGGCATCGAGCATCCGCTGCCATTCGTCCAGGCGCTCCGTCCGGCGTCCCTCGTGCGCCTCCTCGTCGGCGAAGTCGTCCGCGATGCGCGCGAAGGCGTAGATCGCCTGCACCGCCGGGCGCACCCGCCTCGGGATGAGCCAGGAGGCCACCGGGAAATTCTCGTAGTGGGCGCGCGCCAGGCGCGCGCAGAACGCCCTGGCCTCGCCCAGGGAATGGGCGCTCGACAGAGGATCCGGAGACGCCAGCGCCGGGGTTCCGGCCGTTGCGCGGGGCATGAGACGGCGGATGATATCACCCCGAAAGGCAGCGAGGCCCGCCGCGCCGCGGCCCGGGTGATGTCCCTGGCCCTCCTGGTCTATACTCTCCGCCCCATGCCGCCCGAACGAAGACTCTTCATCGACGGAAAGCTCCGGGAAACCGGCAGGACCATGCCGGTCGTGAGCCCCTACGACGGCCGCGAGGTCGCCCGGGTGCACCTCGGCGGCGAAAACGACATGGAGGACGCGACCCAGGCGGCCCAGCGCGGGTTCAAGGCGATGGCGACGTTGTCCCGTGGAGAGCGCGCCGGCATCCTGCGCCGGGTGGCCGAGGGGGTCAGGAAGCGCGGCGACGAGATCGCCTCCACCATGACCGCGGAAATGGGGAAGCCGATCCAGTACTCCCGGGCGGAGGTGGCCCGCTGCGTGACCACCTTCACCCTGGCGGCGGAGGAGGCAGGCCGTTTCGGCGGGGAGATCGTCCCGGTCGACATCGAGGCGCACACCACAGGCTATTTCGCCATGACGATCATGGTCCCCATCGGCCCGATCGCCGCCATCTCGCCGTTCAACTTCCCGCTCAACCTTGTGGCGCACAAGCTGGCCCCCTGCCTCGCGGTCGGCAGCAGCATGGTCCTGAAGCCGGCGCGCCAGACTCCGCTCGAGGCCCTGACCCTGGCCGAGATCGTCCACGAGGCGGGGGCCCCGGCGGGGGCCTTCAACGTGGTGAACTGCGAGCCGGCCGTCGGGGAACGTCTGGCGACCGACGACCGCTTCCCCTACCTGACCTTCACCGGCAGCGTCGGGGTCGGCTGGCGGCTGAAGCAGAAGGCCTGGAAGAAGCGGGTCACGCTGGAGCTGGGCGGAAACGCCGCCTGCCTGGTGCATTCGGACGCCGACCTCGACTACGCGGTGTCCCGCTGCCTGGCGGGGGGCTTCGGCCAGACCGGACAGTCCTGCATCTCGGTGCAGCGCATCCTGGTGCACGAGCCGGTGTACGCCGCGTTCGAGAAGAAATTCCTCGATGGCGTGGCCAGGCTGAAGACCGGCGACCCGACCGATCCCGCCACGGTGGTCGGCCCGGTCATCGACAAGGCCAGCGCCGAGCGCATCCAGTCGTGGATCGCCGAGGCCAGGGGGGCGGGCGCCCGGGTCCTGGCGGGCGGCACGCGCGAGGGGAACGTGATCGCCCCGACCGTGATCGCCGACGCCGGGCGGGACCTCAAGGTGTCCTGCCAGGAGGTCTTCGGTCCGGTCGTCACCCTGGGGACGTACCGGGAGTTCGAGCAGGCCGTCGCGGCGGCCGACGACTCGTCCTACGGGCTGCAGGCCGGGGTCTTCACGCACGACATCCGCCTCATCCGTCACGCCGTGGCCAACCTGCACGTCGGCGGCGTGATGGTCAACGAAGTCCCCACCATGCGCGTCGACAACATGCCCTACGGCGGGACCCGCGACTCCGGCCTCGGC
>DATNEZ010000414.1:0-4402 GCA_035606645.1 Binatia bacterium | reverse complement strand
CGGGCCGTCTGGAAGCCGCAGACCCCGGTGTGAAACGCGCAGGTTCCGCCGGTGCCGCAGTCGGCGGTGGCGAAGCACTGCCTGCCCGGCGTCGGCCCGCCCGAGCAGAGCCCGCCTCCCTTGTACTCCCAGACCGGGTTGGCGCTGATTCCCCCCGGCTTGCTGAAGCTGGAGCGCAGGGGGAGCCAGCCGCCGTCGTTCGAGTCGAAGCTCCAGGGGACCTTGTCGCCTGCGGAGGGGCCCGAGGCGGACGCCAGGATGCCGCGGTCCAGCCGGTTGTTCGGAAGGACGTCCTCGCCGGGGTCGAGCACCCCGTTGTCGTTGAGGTCCTCCCCGAGCGTGTTCGTCACCTTGCTGTTCGGCCCTCCCACCACGAACATGGTGGAGAAGGTGAGGTCCTCGTCGGGCCAGAACACGCCCTGGAAAGGGTCGAGCGTGTCGGCGCGATCGATCTGAAGATTCCTGTTGAAATCGCGCACGTGGCGGCCGCCGTTCGGGAAGTCGGTCGAGTAGTGCAGCGCCTCGGCGTCGGCGTTGATCACGTGGTTGAAGGTGTAGGTGGTGCGCGACAGCCTGGCGCCCGAGGCCCCGCCGTCGAGCTGCAGGACCAGGTCGACCTTGCGGTTGGCGACCGCGAGGGCGTTGGCCGCCGCGGCGTCGACGGCGATTGAGAACGTGATCCCCGTCCGCTGGCCGCCGGGCAGCCGCCCGATCGACTTCGGGGAATCAAGGACGCGGACGGCGCCCGCCCCGGTCCCGGCGGGCGTGAGGGTCGCCACGACGTTGTTCAAGTCGTCCGAGCGCGCGAAATTCAGCAGGGCGATGGAGTACGTCAGCCGCTCCCCGGCATCGAAGAACTGGTCGCCGTCGCAGCCGCCGCCGATGAAGGAGGTCGGATTGCCCCGGCCGTTGACGTCGATCGTCCCCTGGATGATGTTCGGCGTGCACTGGAAGCGCGCGCGCGACTCGGCGCTGCGCGGCGAGTCGGTGTAGCGCAGGACCAGCGTCTGACCGTTGTCCCCTTCGAGGACGCCGTTGTACTTGACCGCCGGGGAGCCCAGCCGCGCCGGCTGGGGGGTGGACACGAAGGTCCTGCTGCCCGGGGGCGTCTCGGTGAACGCCACGCCCTTCTCCTCGTCCAGGACCGCTCCCGCCGCGCTCACCACCTGGAAGAGCGCATTGGCGACGACCGCGGCCGCCGAGGCGGCGTCCGTGTCGAGGATGGTCGCGGTCACGGAGTCGGAGCAGGTGTACTGGTACCGGTTCAGCCGGGCCGTGGACCCTGGAAGGGTGTGCGGGCCGCCGTTCCAGCTCTGCGACAGGCCGGGCGCCATCACGGGGCCGGCGATCACGAGCGAATAAGGCTGGCCGCCGGCGTCGAGCAGGCCATCGGCGTCGGTGTCTTCTCCCGTGTCGAGCCGGCCGTTGCCGTTGGCGTCCTCTTCGTTTCCGTTGATCTGGGAGATCTGCCCGGCCAGGGCGCCCCCCGAGCCCCTCTTGACGCGCACCTTCCAGGTGCCGGTCACCAGCTGGTTGCCGGAGTTGGGGAGGGACGCGGCAACCGACGAGGACAGGTGCACCGCCTCGATGTTGTTGCGGGCGTCGTGCACCGCGGCCTGGCCGGTCTGGCGCCCTTGCGACCACTGGCCCGCGCAGCAGGGTTGCCCGAGGATGTAGACGTTCCCGTCGTACACGACGTTGTCGGTCATGGTACCGATGTTGCCGTCAGGACCCGGCGATTCGATCTCCAGATCGAGATCGTTGATCAGCGTGCCCCCGCCGCCCACGCCCCCCACGGGGCTCGGCGGGTCGGGCCACGAGAGGGCGATGCGCAGCTGGCCGTCCGCGACGTAGCGCGTGCCGCCGAGGACCACGGTGTTCACGGCGTTGACCTCGAAGGTCTTCTCCGTCTGCGTGTTGCCGGCGTTGTTGATCGGCGGCTCGCCGGTGCCCAGCATGTCGTACACGATGAGCCCTGCCGCCGGGTACTCGACAGTGTCGGGGAGCCCGATGCCGCGCGTCGGGGGATAGTTCGAGAGGGGCAGGACCTGGTCGAGCACCGGGCGTCCGTAGCCCTGGGAGTTGTTCCCGATCACCCCGACGGGGACCCCCGACACGGTCCCGAGGTTCGACCCGCGCGTGTTGGCGACGAGCCTGTCGGTGGTGGACGTGCGATCGGGAATCGAGTACTCGTCGAGGAAGTTCGATGCGGCCACGAGCGCGGCGCGCACCAGGGAGCCGGAGACCTTCGGCATGCGATCGCCCGTCTGCCGTGTGGCGGTCGGATAGAACCCCTGGGCGAAGTAGTCGCGGATGACGGCGCCGGCGGCGGTCAGGAATCCCGCGGCGAACGACGTGCCGCCGTTCTGCTCGTCGATCTCGTTCTCGACCGGTCCGGCGTTGTCGTTGTCGCGGCTCCGGTTGGTGGCCGCCGCCTGGAACAGGGGGTAGACGAAGAAGCCCGAGCCGTCGTACCCGACCGCCATCACCAGGGGCGCCGTCCGCAGGGAGGCCTGGGTCGCGGGACCGTGCGAGGTGATGTTGAAGTCGTCCTCCTCGGAGTTGCTTCCGACGGTGGACGACCACGCGTCGTTCAGGGAGGCCCCGACGGTCACGCTGTTCTTGGCGGTCGCCGGCGGCGGAATCTGCGTGCCAAGCGGCGTGTTCGGATCGTCGTCCGCCGAGGTGCCGTCGAACAGGTCGGGCCAGACGATGCCTGCGAAGACGTCGGCGGGGGTCTCGATCCCCTGGCTGCCGACCGGGCTGAACACCATGTAGTCCCGGTTGTTCACCAGGAACCGGTCGATCTGCTGCGCCTCCAGCGTGTACGTCCCGTTCTGCGAGTTGCTCAGGACGCTGTCGAAGTTCGGCACTCCGAACGGCAGGACCTGCAGGTGGGCCTCGTCGCCTCCGCCGACGAGGCCGGTGCAGGCGCCGGTCCCGCCGGTACGCGGGCAGATCGCCAGGCTCAGACGGTCCGCGAGGTTCCCCGGCGCGATGTCGCCGCCGACCTCGTACAGCTCGCTGGTCAGGCAGCGGGAGGTGTTCGCGGCGTCCTGCATGATGACGCGCGAGCCCCTGGCCAGCGCGTCCAGGCTGAGGCCCGACACGGGCGGCGCGAAGGACGGGTCGATCGCCTTCGTGTAGGTCAGCCCGAAATCACCCGGGGCGCCGGCGATGATCCCGGCCACCACGTTGCCGTGCGTGTTGCTCCCCGACAGCAGCGCGTCGCACGACGTCCCGTTGTCCTCGACGAACTGGATCGCGTGGATCTTGCGGTGGTTGATGGACGGCATCGCGTGCGTGATGTCGGATACCTGCGTCGCGGTCTGCGAGAAGTGCACCGCGTCCGCCGTGATCCCGTTGTCCGTCACCACCACGATCTGCGGCGGCACCTGCGCCGTCCCGTTGTTCACCCGCTCGCCCGACGGCAGCCCCGACGCGCCCAGGCCGCCCCCGTCGATCCCCAGGTCGTGGAACGGCCGCGCCAGGTTGAAGCTCTCTTCCGTGTTGCCGATCATCAGGATGACCGGGACCTCGGAGTTCATCAGCTTCATCTCCGGGATCTCCGCCACGTGCCGCACCGACCCGTCCTGCGCCAGCTTCGCCAGCTGACCGCGGTTCGCCTTCACGCGGAACACCGTGCCGTCGATGCTGTAGTCGCTGACGTTCGCCTCACCCACCATCTTCGCCAGCCGCCCCCTGGCCGCCGGCCCGTCCTCTCCCTGCCACAGCGCCACTTGCAGGTCCAGGTTCTTGTCCAGCGCCCGCGCCTTCTGGATGAAGCGCGTCTCGCCGATCAGCGGGTCCAGCTTGTACGCCGGCTGGTACGGCCCCATCGCCTCCACGTACGACAGCCCCGCCAGCCGGTCCAGGTCCTTCCCGTGCGCCTTCACCAGGAGGCCGCGGTCCGGCACCACTCCGAGGATGCGGCCGATCTCACCGACCTCCTGCGCGATCCGGTCGTACCCCAGGCTCTTCAGGTCCGCCTCGCGGACTTGAACGATATTGATCCCTTCCTGCCCGCCCCCCTTGCCGTTCGAACGGACGCCCGACGCCCGGAACTCCGCCGGGACGCGATCCAGGGGGTCGTTCTTCTTCAGATTGACGTGGCCGATGTTCGTCGAGATCAGCCCGCGGGCGTCGCGCGCCTCGACCGGCTTGAACCCCTTCCCGAACGGCGTCAGCCCCTCGGGACGATCCGTCCCGCTCAAGCGGGGGTGAGCCTGGAGCCACTTCGACCCGGCGGTCTCGTCCATTCGCGAATGCGACCTCCGGGTCGGATCCGGACGCCCGCCGCGGGAGGCCCAGGTCAACGCGGCCGTCGCCCCCAGGACGAGGGCGAAGGGCCATCCGGCCACGAGGGCTCGGCGGATCGGGCGGGAATGGCTGCGGCTCATTG
>DATNEZ010000401.1:0-2844 GCA_035606645.1 Binatia bacterium | reverse complement strand
TTTCAACCAGGATAACCAGATGGACGTCGTCACGGTGAACCTGACCGGCAACACCATCTCGGTCCTGCAGAACACCACCGGCAACGCGTTCCTGCTGGGGGCGAAGGTGACCCTTCCGATGGGCTCCTTCCCGCAGGGAGTGGCCGCGGCCGATCTGAACCGGGACGGCAAGGCGGACGTCGCCTCGGCCAACCAGAGCTCGAACACGGTGTCGGTCTACTACGGCGACGGGCTGGGGGGCTTCCCGTTGACCGGGCCGACCACGACGACCGGCACCACCCCCTACGCGATCGTGGCGGACGACTTCAACCGCGACGGCATCCCGGATCTCGCCACGGCGAACAACGCCACGGACAACATCAGCTACCTGGCGAACAGCGGGACATCGTTCAACCGCACCAATTTCACCAGCGGCTGCGTCGGGACGACCTCCGTGGCGTCCGGGGACATCTCGGGGGACCTGATCCCGGACCTGGCGGTGGTCTGCGAGACCTCGAACCAGCTGTGCACGCGCCGGGGAACGGGCGCTTCGGGGAATGGCGCCTTCGGCAACTCGGTCTGCACCACCCTGGCCTCGAAGCCCTCCGACGTGGTACTGGGCAACCTCAACACCGACGCCTTCGAGGACGCGGCGATCGCCTTCAGCCAGACGAATACCTGCTCCGTCGCCCTGTCCAACGGCGTCGGCGGCATCACCGGGACGCCTGTGTCGTATCCGGTCGGGCCGTCACCGATGGGGATCGCGCGCGGCGACGTGGACGGCGACGGCGACCTCGACCTGGTCGTCGCCAACACCGGCGACAGCAGCATCACGATCGTCCTGCGCGGCACCCCGCCGCCGCCGAGCATCGAGGTGCCGGTCGGGCTGTCTCCGGTCGCCCTGGTCCTCGCCGACTTCAACGTGGACGGCCGGCTGGACATCGCCGCGGGGAACGCCGACGCCAACGACGTCACCCTGCTGTTCGGGGACGGCACCGGGCACTTCACCGACGCCGGCAGCTACGGCACGCGCGACCTTCCCGTGGGCCTGGCGGTCGCCGATTTCAACCTCGACTCGAAGCCGGATCTCGTGGTGGCCGACAGTTTCTCCGACACGCTGACGATCCTCCTGAACCAGACGGTCTCGGGGGACCCGATGCAGATGCTCGACATGATCGGCGGGGGGCAGACGGTGATGCGCTGGGGGTTCAAGCCCGGCGCCCTGTTCGACGCCATCCGCGGCAACATCCAGTCGATTCATCCGGCGGGAGGCGCGGTCGATCTGGGGCCGGTCACCTGCCTGGCGAACGATCTCGCCGAGACCGACACCGCCAACTACCCGGACACGGTCGACCCGGCCCCCAACCAGGTCTTCTTCTACCTGGTCCGGCCGGTCGACGGGGGCGTCCCCGGGACGTACACCGTGTCGACCGACGGCCGGGTCGGGAACCCGTCCTCCGGCGGCTGCCCGTAGCGCACCCGGCCGCAGCGCCGTCGCGCGAGCCCATCCTTCAGCCCGTCCGCTTCAGCACCCACTCCCCGGCCACGGGCTCCGGCGTGTGGCGCAGGCCAGCGCCAGCCACGCCAGAGGTAGAATGGCTTCGGGCGAGAAGACCGTCAAGGAGACGCCTCATGATCAAGACGAGACCAAGGGACGACCGCGGCAGGACGCAGCTCGACTGGCTCGACAGCCGCCATTCCTTCTCGTTCGGCGACTACCACGACCAGGATCACATGGGGTTTCGCAGCCTGCGGGTGATCAACGACGACGTGGTGCAGCCGGGGAAGGGGTTCGGCACCCACTCGCATCGCGACATGGAGATCGTGACGCTCGTCCTGGAAGGGGGGCTGGAGCACAAGGACAGCACCGGCACGTCGTCGGTCATCCGTCCCGGCGATGTGCAGCGGATGAGCGCCGGCACCGGCATCACGCACAGCGAGTGGAACCACGACAAGGACGAGGTGGTCCATTTCCTGCAGATCTGGATCATCCCGGAAAAGCGCGACATCGCGCCCGGCTACGAGCAGAAGCACGTGCCGGAGGACTCGCGGCGCGGCCGGCTGGTCCTGATCGCTTCACGCAGCGGGCGCGACGGCTCGGTGACCCTGCGCCAGGACGCGTCGCTCCACAGCGCGCGCCTGGACGCCGGCCAGACGGTCATCCACCTGATCGCACCCGGACGCCACGCCTACGTCCACGTGGCGCGCGGCGCCGCCATGCTGAACGGCGTGCCTCTGGTCGCGGGGGATGGGGCGGCCGTCAGCGACGAGAAAGGGATCACGCTGGCGGGCCTCGCCGGGCGCGGCGGATCCACCAAGGTCCCCGCCGACGTCCTGGTCTTCGATCTCGGATGAGCGAGACCCTCGAGTTCGTCGTCCGCCACGGCTACCTGGTGCTGTTCGTCTGGATGGTGGCGGACCAGCTCGGCCTGCCGATCCCGGCGATTCCCATTCTTCTCGCCGCCGGGGCGGTCGCCGGATCGGGGCGGCTCAGCCTCCCGCTGATCCTGCTGGTGTCGATCGTCGCGTCCCTCCTGGCCGACACTCTGTGGTACGAGCTCGGCCGGCGGAAGGGGGTGCGGGTCCTGAACTTCCTCTGCCGCGTGTCGCTCGAGCCGGACTCCTGCGTCCGCCGAACCGAGCAGGTGTTCGGCCGCTACGGGGCCCGCTCCCTCCTGGTCTCGAAGTTCGTGCCGGGGCTGACGACCGCCGCCCCGCCGCTCGCCGGCATCTTCGGCATGCGGCTGCCGCGCTTTTTGATTTTCGCCGGCCTCGGGGCGATGCTGTACGCCGGGGCGTACGCCGGACTCGGATATCTCTTCAGCGCCCAGATCGAGCGGCTGGCCGAGGGGGTGCTCGTCCTGG